>NZ_AHMO02000012.1 GCF_000243715.2 Leptospira broomii serovar Hurstbridge str. 5399 | reverse complement strand
ATCTGGTTTACCGCATTTTGTTTCGTTGTTATCGCTTGTTCGTTCAGCCGGCTCTCTAACGCTACGTTACCTGCTCCAATCAACGATTGCTGGAATACGGTTATAATTAGGAGGGTTAGGGCCGCGCCCTTTGGGCCGGGCTGCTTCGGGTTCGGGCAGTCGCCCTCATCCAACACGCTCTCTTTTGTTAGCTTACCTTTCATTTATTTATCCCGTGTTGGACAAAGCCCTACGCATCCCTCGCGGGGGAGTTAAAACCATTCTTTACCCGTTAAGATATCCTTGCCATAGTTTTTCAAAGTTCGCTATATTGACATTTTCATCTGCTACTTTAGTTTTTGCGAGGCTCAACTTCAACTTTAGTTTTTGCGAGCCTCAGCCGATCCAGATCTCATTTACCTATTTGTAATCAAACGAATAGCACCATGCAAAGGCTTTGGCAGTTTCCTCTGAAATTCCTGGATGCTTTTTTGTAAACTGTTCAATTGAAAGTTTTTCCATTTCTAGCAGATCTTTCGCAATGAATCTTGCGTCCGAAGAATAAAAATCATCTTCAAGGGATTTAATTTCAGATAAGATTTTTACGGCAATCGATGCTCCAAAGTGATTAATCAAAGCTGATTCGTCTCGCTTCGGAACCTTTTCTTTCTTCCAACCCGTCCATAAAATCACCGCCGTTTCCAAATCCGCTGTATTAAAATTTTTCATCTTGTCCATAGAACAGTTTCAAATCCTGTATCGGGATGGACAGCTATAATAGAATTCACTTTGGGATTCGTCTTGAGTGCCGGAAATTCAACTTCCGTCCAAATAGATTTTGTTCGAACAGCGTCACCTTGAATAACACGCACATTACCACTCGCGCCTTCAGCGAATTTCTTTGATGCCTGCCGCCAAGCTTCGATTGCCGCAGGATTATTTGCATCCCAAGTTGGTAAATTTATTCCTCGGTTTGATAAAGTTTGCTCAAGAGTAATTCCACCGTTTTTCGCAGCCCATTCTCCGGCGGCTGTTTGTCCATTTCGAACGCCAGACCAAAAAACAGCTTGATTTGCATTAGTTGCAAACTCTTTAGAGACAACTGACGCAACTTCCTCCCCCGCGCCAAACCAACCCTTGACTTTGCTTGCGATCTTAATCCCGGCTTCAGTGCCAAGGAACATTTCTGTTCCCCGTATAAGACCTTTTACCCCTAACTGTAAAACTCTCTCACCGCTATACCAGAGTGCCGCTTCCTTACCCACTTCAACGTGAGTCTTGCCTGTCTCATAAAACGCATCGAATTCTTTCTTGTTCGGAGCTTGTTCTCTTAATAATGCTGTCTCTGCTTTTCTCTCTTCTAAGGTCTTACCACCAAGTAGCTCTCCTCCATTCGCAGCTACCGCCTCTTTTAAGCCTGCTACGTATCCAGGTCCGCAGCTTGCATCGTTATGAACCAGTACCCCGTCTTTACCTACGAAATACGTGTGATTCTCTTCTACTTCAAAGTTATATACCTTCGTCTTCTCATAAACTTCTTCTATCTTAGCAATACCAACCGTTCCACGAATCTCGTCTTTCCAAGTTGCTGAGTTAGAATTCGTAGATCGGCTTCCTAATGAAGCAAGGGAAGCCCCGATCTGGATACCTGAGCCTCTCTCTATCCTATACGAATTTCGGATACTCGCAACCGTGACCGATCTTTCTTCCGGCTGAATGTTTCGAACTTCCGTAAATCCTTTTCCTCGAATAAAGAAAGGGTGATTCCAAGTTGTATTGATTACGTTTCCGTTAGTATAAGTGATTCTATGAACGATAGGTGTTTCATTCGAGAAGAGTCGCAATACCTTCTTATACGATAACTCTCCCGTTTTAGGATCTAACGATAAGACTAAATCCCCAATCTCGATTTTCTCGATAGGCTTTAAGCCTGATTTCGTCCGAATGAGTGTCCCTGCTGTAAAACAAGTCCTTTGAACATACTTGCCGGTGTTCTTATCTATAAACCCATTGCTATCACTCGCGCCAAGTCCCGTGCTACCAAGGAAGCTACCCACCACATCCTGAGTCGTTCTTCCAAGCCAAGTAGATGCAGAGCTAGGATCGGTTAGAAACTCTCCCGCTTTAGCAAGAGTCGCCAAGACTCCATGCTGATCTGCTACACTCGCATTCTCATTGTTTAAGATCTCTTTCTGAGGGTTCATTCCCCGTTTCTGCTATGGCATTTCTACCGGCCTCTAACTCTGCACGTCCGGCAGTTAAATTCTCGTCAGCCTTACCCATCGCAAGGGTTCTGGTTCAGAATCACTATTAAAGTTATCGTTCACACTCAGGTTACCGAAACTACTAGGATTGTGCACGTTCCCCCGTCGCTGACACTACGGTAGCGTTTCTATACGTGGCGGCTACTGTCGTATTTCCCTTACCATCTATCGTTACGGAACCACCTACTCCGCTAGATCCATCCGATTCTTGGATTGTTAAGCTAGGTCCGCTATGCTGGCCTAGATTCACCATCGCTCCGGTATTCTGGCCAGGTGTTAGATTTACACTACCGCTAAAACCGCTTGTCGGGTTATAGCTTACATTGCCATACGTCCCGCCTATATTAAAGCTACTGCTTCCATGTTGCGAAAAACTGACTCCTGCATTCAGTGACGATGATCCTAATCCTACACTTCCTCCGA
>NZ_AHMO02000010.1 GCF_000243715.2 Leptospira broomii serovar Hurstbridge str. 5399 | reverse complement strand
TTACTTGACCATATTACGAAACCCGCATCCCTGCAACGAGATGCGAACTGTAATCCGCCAAGCCCTCCAACCCCCAGAAGTTTTTCCGGGTGCCAGTAAAAGGGCTGCATCTTTCGATATTATTGTAGAATGAGAGTAGCTAATCTAATTTCTTTTTCAATACTAGATATCCGAGATCATTCGACCAGGTGAACTCATTCACTGGCCTAATCTCAGCTTTATATTTCTCATTCGCAGTTATAGATGTTGTAAAAGAACTATTCTCTTCCCTATAAACTACGATGAAAAAGGAAATTTCCGTTTTCATCGCGGCCTTCGGTTTTGCCAAAGCTATATGCTATGGCCGAGAAGACCAAAATACGAAATCCACCTAACCGGTCAAATCGTTTTTATAGGATTTTTCGCTCGAATGCGTTGATTTTTACATCATCCTTTCTCTTTATGAGACATAATTTTGAGGCTATAAATCGAGGTTTATCTGTTTAAAAAAAGAATTTGAGACATAGGTTTAAATTATAATAATAATCTACTATACTCTGAAAGCGCATAATAACCGCCTCATGCATGCACGGCCTGAGATCCAACGAATTTCAATTTTACGAGAATTTTCGAGACCAGGGCGGCGAATGCTTAATAAATAAGACACCTTTTCTGGCTTGCGGGATTTCATTCTATAAAATCGATTACGTCTCCACATTCTCATTCGAATCCGAAAGTTTCACTTCTCGAAAAATTCTTGTGGATGAACCCAAAGCAAGCATTCTGACCAAAACCCATCCAATGAAACTCAGCCGCTCTCTTAACCTTTACGATTCTATATCATTGATGTTTAGCTCGATGGTCGGACCTGGCGTATTTATAACGACGGGTTATATTCTCAGCCAAACCCCGAACCCGAACCTTGTTCTACTCTGTTGGATTTTGGGAGGCCTACTCGCAGTAACCGGTGCGATGAGCTATGCAAAATCCGCCAGTATTTTCCCTTATGCAGGAGGAGATTACGTTTATCTAAAGGAAGCCTACTCGCCAATCGTAGCGTTCTCGAGCGGCTGGCTGTCTCTTTCCGTTAATTTTTCGGCGTCCATTTCTTTATCCGCAATCGCATTTTCCAAAACTTTCTTCTCTTTGATGGATCCTAGCTGGGACGTATATTTCTTCGAAGCCAAGTTTCTCGGGATCGCCTTTTCTATCGGGAACGCTCAATTACTAGGAATGTCCGCGATACTCTTCTTTACGATCGTCAATTTCTTCGGAATCGGTATGGCATCCCGCATTCAGAATTTTTTCACTACCTTTAAAATCTTAGGCTTAGTCGCTTTCGTCGTATTAGGGCTAACGGTCGGGAATTATAAGTTAGAATACTTTCAGGCCTTCCCCCTCCTTCCTACCGGACTAAACGATTGGAGCTATTTATTAGCGGGAGTAATTCCTGTAACATTTTCCTATCTAGGATGGAATATGATCACTTATGTGGCCGAGGAGGTAAAGGATCCGGACAAGAATATTTATAAATCCGTCCTAGTTTCCTGCACCCTAGTTACACTTCTTTACGTTTTGATCAACTTTCTCTACCTAAGCTCGGCGCCTAGCAGCCTCTTGGCGGGCGACGAAAAAATCGGAGTTACTGCCGCCGGATTTTTATTCGGGAAGGAAGTTACTTTAATAGTCACTGCTTTCATTTGTTGGGTCTTTATGGGTGGAATCTCAGCATACATCATCGGCGGATCTAGAATTTATTTTGCGATGGCTCGAGACGGTTATTTCTTTCCTAGCATGGCTAAATTGCATTCCAAATACAAAAGTCCGTATATGTCGCTAGCCTTCCAATGCGGATACGCTTGCTTATTTTCCTTAGTCAAGGAAATCGAATCTTTGCTCTATTTGATCACTTGCTCTACTCTTTTATTGGCAACGATCACTGCATATACGCCTATCTTATTCGAAAAAAGAAATTTCAAGACTAAATTCAAAATTCCCGGCTATCCATATTCCACCTATCTGTATATCGTCTCGAATATCGCGATCATCATTACGCTTATCTGGAGCAAACCGGCGGAAGCTCTTTGGGGTTTTGGATTTACTCTTTTATCCGTTCCGATGTACTTTTATTTTAAATCGACCAAGCATTCCGTTTCGCAACCTATGCCTGCATTCGATCCCGACCTACATTCGTCTCCGGAAATGGTTGCGAGTCTATTGCCCGAAAACGAGCCCGTCCCCATCGGAAGTGGCGATACGGTATAGAATCGCTTGCTTCGCATTAGTCCCAAACTCAAACTTAGGACTCATGCAGCCTTAGGTATCTCATCCGTTTTACTACTCGCAACGAAGGTCTTCCTGCCTTTATTCGAAAATATTGAAATTTCAATTCTAGTCCCATTGACATTAGGGAGAATCGGCGCTATCGCTGGAGTTGCAGCCTTTCTTTCAGGTGGAGGTTTGGGAAAATTCCTGACCGAAAAAAGATCGAAAGTCGCCGAGATACACATGATCTTGATGTTATCCGGCCTCTTACTACAAGTACCGTCCTTATCGGATCCTGCTCCCGATCTTTTTAAAAATGTTACGGCCGGAGTCGGGTTGTTAATCTTGGGTGTCGGATGGATATACGGTCGCAGGATTTTTCGAAGAACCCTTTTTAAATTTCCTTGGGAAACAAAATAAAAGTTCGGGCTTTAGATAAGCCTTCCCCTACGAAACCTGCTTTAATAAAACTTTTTGAAAATTCGCAACATATTGGCGGATCTCGTTCTTTTCCCACCGATTCGAGTCGAAGTTTACGTTAATCACTAACCTTCCCCTAAAAGTAGCGGCCGTCGTAAATAAAGTCTGAGTCAAGGAAGGATGTACAGTAAAGGAAATCTCGCGTATACGTAGATTCGGTATTTCGGCGTCAGGCAAAACGCCAACATTACTTAATACGCTTGTTTGCGGAGTTTTCGTCATCAAAGATGAAAATACGCGTAATCCGTCTTCTCTTTGTAAAAATTGTTCCGGAGGAGGAAGTAATTCGTAGAAGGCTCTCCCCTCCCTTCGATTCAATCGATTTCTTAAATCATCCTTGATTTGCTTGGCAAGAGACCAAAACGGCGTTCCGAATTTTAATTGCGTCGTTAAAAGCGTAATATATAAGCCTAATGAGGAATCCTCGATGGATTGACTCAGATAAGGACGCAAATCGGCTGGCGTAGAAAGATTCAATACTCCTCCGGTTCCGACTCCGAACAAATTGTAGAAGGAGGAAATTTGAGCCGCACCGAGAACTCCGTGTAGAGATACTCCCTTCTCCCGCGCTTTTCGAAGTAATTCCAGCAACTCGTCGGATTCGATCTGGAAACTAATAATTTCCGGATTCAACTCGTTGTCTTTTCTGGAGAAGCGAGGTAAAGAAAGCGGTTTCTCCTTTAATTTTTCCTCGTTTGCACGACCTTCCGCGGAATATAAATCCATCAAAGAAGGAAGTATTTGGGGGGAAGAAGAAAGTTCCTCCCTGCCAAGCGAAAGTGCATGGAATACATCCAAAAGAAAATGCATACCGGAACGTCCGTCAGCAATACTATGATGGAAGACGATCGCGAAAGCCCATTCGCTCCCATCCTTGGATCGATAAAATACGGCCCGAATCAAAGGAGCTTCTCCTAACAAAAACGGTCGAATCGAATCTTTCGCTAATTTCGTCTTCCAATCCTGAGAAAGTTCTTCTATAACAAGCGGAATTTTTGCGTTAGGATCCGTGATAAAGCATAAGTGGGGATCCGCTCCGTACTTCCTTTCGATTGCAACGCGGGCCAAACCGTGTCTGGATTGAACGGTATCCAACCCCAGGCGGAGATCCTCCGCCTTTAAGTCGCCATTGCCGCTCGCCATGACCGCGAAGTTCATGGAAGAAACATGATCATATAGCCAGAAGTTGGCCTCGGCGTGGTCCAAGGACCTCATAAATTCGGTTTTATTTTTTTTCGATTCAGGTACGCCATGCATGAGAGCATCTTACATGAACCTGAGAATTTATGCCAGCCCAAGTTCACCCGAGCTAGATTTTTCGTATCGATTCCCTCTAAGCATACTTTCAAAATCGTTGAATCGAATTCCATATTTCTTTAAAATCGGCCTGACGGACGGCGCCACCGCCTGTCTCAAATAAAACGGCTGGCTTACGACGAAGTGATGAATTCCGTGAGTCGCGCCGAAATTAAAACAAAATAAATGGAGAGGGAGAACGAGCCAAGAATCGAGTACCTGAGTTTGCTGATACAATCCTTTAACATCTCCATAATAGTGCATATTCGAAGAAACGATTTGGATAGCAGTTTGCCTTAACCAACAAGGAATCAGATAAACGACAGCAGCGGTGTTTAGAATCGTATGAGCAGTTGCAACCCAACCGTTTTCCTGAATAGGCGAACCGACAGACCAATTCAATATGGCAAACAATCCCCAGATAAGAAACGAATACCATAGCAGTAGAAAGATGGATCGAAACGGTCCTTTAATCGGGGATGATTTTATTTTTTTTAGGTAGTGAATCGCATCTTTTCGAATTTTCGGACCTTGAAGAACGACCGCCATAATCGGATCGACCATAACCAGAAAGCGTTTCCATCCAAGAGGCATTCCGTTACTTATGAATCTCTCTTCGATATCTTCGGGATTTCCGGACAGTTTATGATGCAATAGATGGATTTCTTTTCTGAACCACGGGTTTACCGTGTTTGCGCGAAAAAGCCAAACCATCCAAAATAGAAAATTTTGCATTCTAGGGCTTTCTTTAAAATAAATGCTATGTATGAGATCATGTTCCATCTCGTGTAAAAAAGAGGCGAGAACTCCGTTTCCGATGATGCAGGCCCAAAAAGGAATTAAACCGGCAATATAAAGTCCCGCTAGGAAAATCATTCCTCCCGCCGAACCGATCGTTATACCGAAGCCGATCGCATTTTGATATTTTAAAAAAGAAAATCGTTTTCTAAATTTTGAATCGGAGTAACGAATCCATTTGATAATTCGTTTCGCTTTCTCCTTATCCGTCAAAGCGTCGATCGTGCGTTTTTTTTCCATCACCGTTGAACCCATGCCAAACTCCCGAATTTCATCTGGGTTAAGTATCGCATGGGTTTTAGGGTTTGTCGTTCCATTCTATAAACCGACACCAAGGCGCCCGTTGCAAATGATAGTCTGAAACTGATTAGGTCGAATTCTTCTCGCGAAACTCCGAAGGAGGTAATCCCACTTGCTTGATAAAAGCTCTATGAAAAGAAGTTTTGCTGCGAAAACCCACTTCATAACCGATATCCAAGATGGATCGGTCCGCTTCTTCTTTTAACAATTCGCAGGCTTCCCGAATTCTATACTCGTTCACAAAGGCTGAAAAGTTCTTACCCATTTCCTGGTTGATCAATTCAGATAATTGGTGAGGAGAGAGCGCCAGTTCTTCCGCAAGAGTCGCCAAACTCAAATCTTCGTCCCGATAGAGTTTTTCCGTTTCCATCGCAAGCCGTAAATTTTCCCTTAGAGTCTCCATATTCATTCCTAGTAAAAGGGACCGGGAATATTTACTGTTGGTTTCTCTCGCGACTTTTTGCAAATTCTGAAAGTAGGCAGGATATTTTCGGCCGATCAAATAGGAAACGCAGAGACTTAATGTCATCATATCGGCGCTGATAAGTAGAAATATGGAATTCTTACCCGCCAGATATAAGGCCCCAACCGAATGATTCGCGATCGTAGCTAAAACGATATATAGGAGAACCCTCGCCGTCCATTCCTCGCGTAGGACCGCGATCTTAAACAACATTCGCGTGCCCTTAAGAAGTCCTAAAATATAACCCGCGAGTACGAGTAACGGTACGTAAAATATTAGGTCGAATAGGCCGCGAGTCGAAACGAATTTTTGAAAACCGTTTTGCAATTCCGATAGATTCAAAAAGAAAACGATTCCATACGCTGCCCAAATAAGTCCCGGCAGAACAAAATGTTTTCGACTTAATCCGAGAGCAGAATCTTCAAATTCGGAATCTTGAATAATCTTATGAATTCCATATAGAATCGGTCCTAGAGATCCCAGGACGGGAATATGTAATAAGACGACTCTTGGAATTTCGTTAAAGTATCCCATCACCATGCAAAGGCCGGTACCTTCCAATATTCCTAAGGAAAGAAACAGTAAGGCCAGTAATCTATTTAAAGCCGTCTTCCTTTCTATAACCGATTGACCGATACAAAGTAGAAGTCCTAGATACGTGCCAAATATGGCGAATGTAACTAGAACCCAAAACGACCAATGGTTGCCTAGAGGATATTCGCTCATAAAAAAATAGTTCGGCATGCAAAGGCTTTATCTATCGGCGGTAGGAACTGTCAACCATCCTACTGATCGCAAATCTAACTCCGTTTTTACTAAATTCATAGTCTGCGGTAAATATCTGCAAAAAACTCGATGGGCACCGATAAGGATTTTATTTCCTTATACTGCAATTTCTTTCAGCTTGCCGAGGCATCTTCCTTCGAATCATTCATAACAGCCTTACCGAACAATATTCGGAAATAGAGAATTCTTCTTGTAGGAAACGACGAGATCTAAAGGGTAGTTTCGATCTGAGAGGACCTGCATGGATTTCACGTTAACAAATGATGAACAAGAGTTCATTGAATCTTTTCGGACATTTTGCAAAAAGGAGATAGCTCCCTTTGCAGAGGAATTGGATAGGAAAAAGGAACTGCCTAGGACTCATTATACCAAACTAGCGGAAGCCGGCTATCTAGGCTTAATGCACGAGGAAGAATACGGAGGCCAAGGCGCCGGATTGTTCCTTAGCACGCTCGCAATGGAAGTGGTCTCGGAATATTGCGGTAGCACATTTTTCAGTGTCGGCGCTTCAGGAGGATTATTCGGCCTGCCTCTCAAACATTTTGGAACTAAAGAACAGAAAAAAAAATATCTACCTGAAATTATTTCCGCAAAGAAGATCGGATCCCTCGGTGTCACCGAACCCGATTCCGGATCGGACGTCGCATCGATCACTACGGTTGCAAAACGGTCGGGAAATGATCGATATTTACTTACGGGACAAAAAACATATATTACTAATGCACCGAATGCGGATTATTGTTTGGTTCTTGCAAGAGCCTTGGATTCGTCGGGAAAAGAAAAAGGGCTTACTCATTTTATCGTAGACCTGCATAGTAAGGGAGTCAGTCGCTCTCTTGCTATGGATAAAATGGGATTAAGAGCCTCGCCTACTGGTGCTCTTTTCTTCGAAGATGTGGAAGTTCCCGAAGAGAATATTTTAGGAAAATTAGGGAAGGGTTTCAGGCAAACGATGCAGACATTCAATACCGAACGTCTATCATTGGCGGCGTACTCGCTGGGAGTAATGCGAGCCTGTATGTCGGATTCTAAATCGTTCGCATCCTCCCGTAAAAGTTTCGGAAAGTCGATTTCGCAACATCAAGCTGTGGCATTTCTTTTGGCGGAAATCTACACTAAACTCGAAGCGTCAAAATGGCTGACGTATAACGTGGCTTGGGAAAGCGAAGCTTCGGAACGATTAGGAAAAGGCAATATGTCCTTATCCGGAAAGTGCGCCGCCTGCAAATTATTCGCTACTACTTCGGCGCGAGAAGTTACGAACCTCGCCGTCCAAGTTCATGGAGGCGCGGGCTTCATGGACGAATACCGAGTTTCGAGATTGTATAGGGATGTTCGCTTAGGTGAAATAGGCGGGGGAACGAGCGAGATTCAAAAATTAATAATCTCCGGAAGTTTAATGAAACAAGATGTTTCATAATCGAAGAAAAGACCGATTCACTTTCCTATTTTCTCCTCCAAATATTCGTTAATTTCCGGATCGTTGTCCTCTATCAGCTGCCAAAAAGAAAAGCCTCGTATTTTAAATTTTTCTAAAATATTCATCTTTGCTTCGAAAGCGGTCCTATTCATATAAAAAGCGACACGATCGCAGCCGCCTAAACGATACCATAGGGACGGATCGGTGTAAATATGCCCTTCATGCCTATAAAGGTAGGGGCGAAGAAATATCCAATCGGACGCTTTCGGTTGAGTTTGATAGACCTTCAAAACGTCGGTAGGCTGTTCTATCCTAGGATTCCAATGATCTCGAATGAATTTCGCACGGGAGTAATATACCGATTTGGAGGGAATATCGCAGTTTAACGACCAATCATATCCGTAAGTAGGAATTGCCATATATAATTTGTCCGCCGGAATTCGAGTCACTGCATATTCGAGGATGCGTTCTATCCACCAATCCGGGGCTTGAGGTCCAGGACCGGGAAATCCATTCTTTCTCGGATGCAACTCATACGCCATGATCTTTACTTTATCCGCGATCTTTCCTAAAAATTCATAGTCGTGGGAAAGCTGCCCTCGATACGCCTCAAAAAAATCGACCTGTATAGGAGCATGTAAACCTTTGCAAGGAAAAACGGATTTCTTTTCGGAAACTGTTTTCGGATGTATCGATACAGAAAGTAGTTTATTTCGTTTCCCTAATTCTCCCTTCAACGCGATCAAAAACTCTTCGAAGGATTCCTTTTTTTCGCAAGTCATTCCTTCATAATCGATATCGATTCCGTCGTAACCGTACGTTTCGATTTCATTGATTATATTTTTAATATGAAAATCCCGCACTTTGAGATTTCCGTTCAACCCGATCGCATCGGAGACTTTTTCAAAATCATTCTCCCAGCGAAAAATCGTGGGAATAATCAACGTTTTCGGAGAAACGAGACGAAACCACATGATTCTCTCAGCGATTTCATGCGGCTTCCAGACTGAGCGAAGTTTTCCCGTATTACTCCTCCCTCCCTCCAAACTGTAAAGGAAAGGGTGCAATTCGTCGTATAAATGAACGTATTTGAGCATTGCCCAAAAATCTTGGGACCAAGTAGAAGCGTAAACCCGTCTAGCTTCGATGGCCAGAGTTTCATCCGCTTGCTTTTTACTTTTCCAGAAGAGGATTCCTATAGCTGATAATAAAAGGAGTACTACGACCGAAGACGCGACGAGAATAGATCGAATGTTTTTATCTAAGGATTTCAAACGAAATACCAGTTTTCTCGGAAATATTCATAGAGACAATAAGAATCGGCCTAAGCTTTTCAATTGGCCAACTCTGGCCTAAAATTTTCATTTTTCATGTCCGTCAAGCGACCAGCAGGGATAGAATCTATATTACCCAGGATAAAAGGCAGGACGTTCAAACGAGTCAAATCGATCCGCGATTTCGGAACAGTACTTATATAGATCTGAATTGAAAATTAGACCGGTTATTTCCGTGAGCAAGCTAGAAGAAATCGCGTACTGAAACGCTTGAATACAGTAATATTGCGAAACCTTCGAGCATTCCAAAATCGATTGGAAAATTTGAATTGGTGAATTTTAAAAATGAAATTGAATATTAAAAATATATGGCAGATTGCATTATTACTGCTTCTACTTTTCTTTATAAATTGCCCGGGAAGCGGGGGTGGAAGTCTAAATCCACTAATATTCTTATTGGCAGGCAGCTCGAACACCGCTTCGACCGGCCATATTGGAACAGGTCCTTCCCGGAATGTCCTGGTTACTTGGCAAGCAAATCGGGAAAAATCCGTAAATTCAACCGGGGGCGGCTACCAAGTCTGCTACGGAATTACTCCTGCCTACCAAGCTTCCGGCTCCGTTTGCGCTAGCGTTCCTTATGTCAGCGGGGCTACGGCTCCGACCGGCACGACTCTTTCTATTCCGGGAGGAAGCGCGGTTTTCATCTATGTATTCGGGTTCTCGACTCTAAACACGTCGGGCGCTCCTGCAGCCACTCCCAAGTTAACTTTAGTGAATTAATTTTTCCGAATATATAAGGCAATATCCATGAAAATTGAAAGCAGATTCATTCTAAGAATTTTAATACTTCTCATTCTAGGAATCATATTTTCCGGCCAAAAACCGATCCGGAACCCGTTCGGGATCCTCGTCAAAAAACCTGAATACGTTCCTGGTGAAATCATCGTTAAGTTCAAAACGGGTGCCTCCGTAAGCTCCTTAGTCTTTCAGAAAGGCGGAAAACTTTTATCGAATCTAGGTCATTCTCAAATCACGCATATCAAACTCCAATCGGGAGAATCCGTTGAGACTGCAGTACAAACTTATTCGAATGACCCGAATGTGGAGTTTGCTGAACCGAATTATATTTATCGTGCACAATCTCCGAATGACTCCTCGTATGGAAGCCTTTGGGGATTAAAAAATACAGGCCAGACAGTCACTGCAGGGAGCACCGTAAATCCCGATTTTTATACCGATACGAACGGAAATCCGACTGCTAATCCGGGGACTTCGGGCAAGGATATTAGCGCAGAATCCGCATGGACCTTGCAAACCGATTGTAGCTCAGTCGTAGTTGCGGTTGTAGATTCCGGAATTAATTATAATCACCAAGATTTAACCAATGAAATGTGGAGTCCGAGCGGAAGTTGCCTGGATGAAAATGGCGGGACCATCATCGGTTCTTGCCCAAATCACGGTTGGAACTATACGGGCACTCGAGTCGCAAATGATCCGATGGATTATACCGGGCACGGAACTCATGTTGCAGGAACTATAGGTGCACAGGGAAATAACGGAATTGGCACAACCGGCATTTGCCAGACAAGTAAACTTATGGCTGTACGCGTTCTGGATGAAACGGGCTCCGGTGCCACAGCCAATATCATCAAAGGAATTAATTTTGCCGTTAATAACGGCGCAAAAGTGATCAACATGAGTCTCGGCGGTCCTTACAGCTCCAGCTATTATTTAGCAATTCAGAATGCGCTAAACCATGATGTAGTCGTTGCAGTAGCTGCCGGAAATTCCGGATTGGATCATGCAAACGGATCCAATGCAAGTTACCCATGCGATTTTAATTTATCGAATCTAGTTTGCGTAGCGGCCCTAGATCAAAATTTTAGTCTATCGAATTTTTCCGATTTTAATACGGCCGCTTCCGGATCTACCGTCGCACTCGGCGCTCCCGGAACCAATATCATGAGTACTTGGTCGGGAAATATGAGTGTCTTTTCCCAATCAACTCCGGGCCAAGACTTCTCCGCGTGGACGATCACCGGGACCGATTGGAGGGTGAAGAACTGTACAATTGGAGGGAAAACATTTACGAATTTACTAATGTTTACTTCCTCAGTCAACACGGTAGATGCATGTGATTTTTGGTCGGCAGCTGCATACTATCGACAAGCTTCTTCCGGAAATAATATTTACAGGACATTCACTCTTCCGTTCACGGTAGTAGCGGCCACCCTAGCTATCGATTATTATGAAGCACTATTGAATACTGATCATTTCAATATCTATGCGGGAACAAACAGCGGTTCGTTTCCGGCCTCCCTTGTTATATCAAAGGTCGGTATCGGTAGTTTGGACTATAAAAATCCTACCTATAATCTCTCTTCCATTTGTAATTCGACGACTTGTACGATCGGCCTAAATTTTACTTCGACAGGTAACGGCGTAATTGGTGTTGGAGCTGGAATTGGAGTCGATAATTATACTCTGACGACCTTAGGAAATGATACGACCCATTACAATATCATCAACGGAACTTCGATGGCATCTCCGCATGTGGCTGGGGTTGCCGCCCTAGTAAGAGCTTATAATCCAAACTATACTTATTCGGATACGGTGAACGCGATTTTATACGGCGGGACTTCGAACGGTTCTTTACAAGGAAAGACGAAAACGGGAAATGCAGTCAATGCATACGGAGCCTTGAAATATATCAATGCGCCGACAGGTATTACCGTTACTGTTCAATAATCCAACTTGAAAAATGAAGAAGCCGCCACCTTTCCAACATCGCGCAGCTTCTGTCATCTGTCTTCTGCTAGCGGCAACGATGTGTGGGGTGCGAAGCAGTCGTAGCGCTTACGGATAACGGTTTATAATAAGGGAAAAGAGTCGCTGGGACCGGAGCGAATGCGAAGCCCGAAGCACCCTGACCGCCAACGAAGTGAAGGGGGCCTCCGCGCGGGGATCAATCACTATAACGAAATGCCCTGCTTCTTCAAAATATCCAATGCGGTTTGCCGCAAAATCGGATGTACGGTAAAATCTTCCGGATCTGGCGTTTTTGATGCGGATTGGGAAGGCTTAAATTTATCCGGACCGATCCATTCAGACAACGCCCAAAGCATTCGTTGAAAAATCTCGTCGATTCTCTTTTGGTATCCGGCTTTTTTATAATAACCATAGGCGAGGATCGGTAACTTTCTCTCAAACATGAAGTAGTCGCCGAGACGGATCAGTCCGTCCTTGTATTCGGTCTTCAAAAAGCATTCTCGGGCCTTGCGAATATCGCCTTCGTTAAAGGCCTGATTGCCCATCCGAATGAGTTCCATCCTTTCCTTTGAATCCATACTCCTAATATCGTCCAAAAAAAAAGATTCGCAATCGATTTTTCCTCGGCATTCCTAGCTGGAAAGTAACCCTGGAAAGTAACGATTAAAGTCTATAAGGGGAATTTTGGCAAATTAGCCTCCCTGAGGAAGAATCCGCCCAATGAGTGAATTGAAAGCCGGCGCCAAAGCGCCCAGTTTTACGGGAACAAACCAGTCCGGTGAAAAAGTAGAGCTAAAGAATCTACTAGGGAAAAAAGGAACGATCCTTTATTTCTATCCCAAAGACCAAACTCCCGGCTGCACGACCGAAGCCTGCGATTTTCGGGACAATTTTGCCCGACTCAAAAAAGAAGGATTCAATGTCGTCGGAGTTTCCAAAGATTCGATTAAATCCCATCAGAAATTTATTGAAAAGCAGGAACTGAACTTTACTTTGATCTCGGACGAGGATGGAAGCATCTGCGAAAAATACGGGGTCTGGCAATTGAAGAAATTTATGGGCAGAGAGTTTATGGGTATCATAAGAACCACTTTGCTGATCGGGCCCGATCTTAAAATATTGAAAATTTACCCGAAGGTAAGCGTAAAAGGCCACGTGGATGAGATACTCGCCGATATCAAGGCTCTGGAGAAGAAATGAAATTAGAAAAATCCAAAATTCATTTTTCAATTGGAAAGAATGCATCGAAAAACATCTATAAAATCGTTCCAGTAGCGAAAGATCATCTACCGAAAGAACTCGAAGCGAAATTTTCCGAGCAAATCAAATCTTCCATCTTTACCGGAGAAACCGGTCAGTCTCTGATCGATGAATCCGATCGAATCATTTATCTCGGTCTAGGAGAGTCTGGAAAAACAAGCGTTCGAAGCGTAGCTCAATTGTTTTTTTCCTTCGGAGAGAAGCTTAGAAAATGGGACGGCGTCGGATTGGAAATTAAACTTCCTAGATTTCTTACAAAAAATTTGTCTCCCGCTTCATTGGTTTATCAAATCGCCAATTCGATCGATTTGGGAGCATTCCCATTAAACGTATTAACGAAAGACTTCAAAGAAAAAAAACTAAAATTCGGTTCGGTTACTTTTTTGCCGGAGGACCCGAATGTCGAGAAGGCCGCTTCCCAAGGTTTAGAGAAATCGAAAGCGGTTAGTAAGTACGTTAACGGAAGTCGCTTTATCGCCCACCTGCCTGCAAATCATTTTACCCCCGAAGAATTCGTAGCTCGATCTAAGGAAATTGCGAAAGAGAACGGATTAAAGATTACGATATTCGACGAGCCCCAACTAAAGAAGGAAAAGATGGGGGGAATTCTCGCGGTTTCACAAGGCTCGGATAAGAAACCGAAAATGATTATTCTGGAATATCATCCGGTAAAACCTAAAACTCGGAAAAAATTAGCTTTGATCGGAAAGGGCCTAACGTTCGATTCCGGAGGAATAAGCATCAAACCGGCTCAAGACATGCACGAAATGAAATACGACATGTGCGGTGCGGCTGCGGTGATTCATGCTATCGGAGCGATTGCGGAATTAGGGATCGGTGTGCCTGTAATCGCGGCGATCGGAGTCGCAGAGAACATGCCGGACGCAGCCGCTTTAAAACCTGGCGATGTTTACACTGCACATAATGGTCTAACGGTGGAGGTTCAGAATACCGATGCAGAAGGACGTTTGGTGTTAGGAGATGTACTCTCCTATATCGGGAAAAAATTCAAACCGGACTATATGGTAGATTTAGCGACTTTGACAGGAGCGATTATCATTTCTCTCGGACACGAAGCCGCTGGAGTTATGAGCAATTCTGAAAAACTTGCGGAACTCTTAAATGAAGCATCCGCATCCTCGGACGAGCGAACCTGGAATCTTCCTCTTTGGGACGAATACGGAGAAGATTTAAAAAGTGATATAGCAGACTTGCGGAATGTTGCGGGACGTCCCGGAGGAAGTCTTTCAGCAGGAAAATACTTGGAACGATTTGTCGATTCGGGTATTGAGTGGGCCCATATTGACATTGCAGGAACTGCCTGGAGAAAAAAATCATCCGGAACCCAAATCGGAAACGGACCAAGCGGTTACGGAGTTCGCCTTTTAGTCGATCTCGCAGAAAAATTAGAAAAAAGCAAATAATACCCCACACGCCGTGAGCGATGATAAATTTCAATCACGGCTGGTTTATTGTTTCTTGGTCGAAACTTGACGACACTATCACATTTTCTGCAACTCTTTTGCGTAGCTGGTCGGCGCGAGGCTCGCTCCCTAAGGCAGAGTGATTCGATAAACTGCATCGAAGGCTAATTGAAGCTAATGCACAGCGTCAGACTGATTGCAGAAAGAAAATTATAATTTATCCCAATCCGGAACGGACCCTTTACTCTTTATAGCGGAGAGAACTTCCCGAAAATCGGAAAATATTTGCTTCTTACTCTTTCCCTTGTAATACTTCTCGAAATATTGAGAAGTTTCAATATCTTGTATTTCCTTTGCAAAAGCATACAGAGCTAATTGATTTATTGAAACACCCTGCTCTTCTGCTACTCTTTCGATTTTATGTTTTAGCTCGGAGGGAATCCGGATCGTTAAAATACTAGCTTTAGCTTTCATTTTCTACCCTCCATATCTTCATAAATTCGGATGGTGTAATCACTTTCAAATCTTCAAATTTAAGATTATTACCGACCAGATAATCCTTAGTATTGCTTGTTATTAAGTAATCCGCATTCGACGCAATAGCCAGTTCTTCAAAGTGATTATCATCCTCATCTCGTAAGTTTGGTCGAAATGAATGATAAATCGTTTGAGCAAAACTTACGTAAGCAATAAAGCCGAGGATTTTCTTAATTTCTTTATCCTTGATACCTAAATCCTTTTTTGAACTGTCTCTTTTCAAGACTTCCTCATATTCTTTAAATACGGGAGTTGATACGCTATGCTTGATCTTTTGCTCGAAGATTAATTCTAAAATTGCCCGAGAAGCGCCTGATTCAGCCCTTAAGGCTTGGTATAAAACATTCGCATCTAAGACAATTTTCAATCTTTTAAATGAGAGCATATATACTATCAAATCGTCAATGCCCAAGTTCGACTTTCCTTACCTGACTCTTTAGGGACCGTTCGAGTATTTCCTTTTTATGTGACATAATTAGAAAACCGACTCAAGTGCGAATCAGAGGAATTCAGCTCGACCCATGGTGCACTGCAAAAAGAATGGTCAGAGATAGTGCGCTGCACAATTAAAAGGAGGTTGGGACTCTAATGAACCAGCCTAAGATTCGAAAACGACACTTCTTTATAGCGATCCTGCCCCTGCTCTACCAATCCTTGGTCGCGCCGATTGCGGGATCTCTGACTGAAAATTGGATTTTAAACAAAAGCCGGACAGAAACCCATTCGGTAAAGAAATTCATCCAGGAGCACAGACCATCCATCTCCCCTTCGGAGCTGGAAATATTAACTAAAACGATACTACTCGAAGCGGCAAAGATCGACGATCTGGCCTGCGGGACTTATTGTTCCGAAGGTGAAAAAGTAGGTCTTCTTCTTGGATTGATTCAAGTTGAATCCGAATTCTCCAGAAAAGCCAAATCCAAAAAGAATGCCCGAGGCTATATGCAGGTTCTTCCTTCTACTGGAGCCTGGATAGGTTCTCTGGAGGGCCTGAAGGTGCGTGATTTTAACCTATTCGAGACCGAAGTAAATATACATTTAGGGGTTTCCTATCTAAATCATTTATTAGAAACCCAAGACGGAGATATTCGTAAGGCGCTATTGGCGTATAATGCCGGTCCGGCCGCCGTGAAAAAATGGGGCGGAGTCCGTCAATATGCCGAAGATGTATTTTCCATACAGGAAGAATACTTAGGATTTCGGAAATAGAGAGTTTTTTACATCCATTCAATGCATTTCAAGAGCATCTCATGCATTCGTTCCTTAGAGGCCTGGAACGGATGCCCATGTCCCGGTAACACCCATTCGAATTCTATATTTGTAAGAGACTGCATTGATTTTTTCTGCTCGGGCCATGAATACCAACAAGCGTTTCTAAAGGCGATTAGACGTTCCCGCTCCGGATCGAACGCAAGATGATCCCCTGTAAAAAGAAATTGATCCGCATAGAGTAAGACGGAATGCCCTCGGGTATGACCGGGTGTGGGAATTATTAGAAGGTCCTCATCCAAACGGTAATTCTCCTTTCCTTTAAGGATTATTTCCGGCTGACCGACAGCGTCGGCGTCCTCTTCGTGAATAATTCTGTCACAATGAAATTCCTCTCTAAATTTCGCATGATCGGCTATATCGTCTCTGTGAGTGAGATAATGGTACCGAACTCCTCCCAAAGAACGTATCTTTTCCGCCAACGACGGAACGAATCGAGGAGAGTCGATCAAGACATTTCCCGAATCCCGAACGATTAAATAGGAAAAAGCGCCGAAAGAAGCTCTGGAATGATAGCCGCAATGATATACATTTTCTTGAATCAATGACGGAAAAGATTGCTTAGCTTTTTGAAGATCGGCTCGATCTTGTGTTCCGATAGATGCAGTCGGACAAGAAAGTAAAGCCCTCAACGCTTCTAAGGATTCGGTTTCGTTTGATGGTTGCTTCTGAACGTAGGACGCGCCGCCCGACTCGGAAAAAACTTCAGGGGCTAAAATTCTGCAGGTTTCACAATCTATGCAAGACGAATCCACATAGAAATTCCCGGAAACATTCTCGCTTCTTCTTTTAGAGACGGTCGCCATGTATTTTAGACTGCATTCCCTTGAGCGTTGCAGTCTGAATAGAAATTTATGGAACTTACTTAACCCAATCACTCGAATTAAAGTACTTATCCTCCAATAATTTCAACTCTCCGGTTCGAATCATTTCAGAGAGAAAAAAATCGAAATTTCGTAAATAGATAAGATCGACTTTTGGAAGCAGAGCCGAGATATGATCCTCCTGTACTGTTTCTAATAGCGGGCGATAATTAGAAGCCAAGGAAGGTTGCAACTGAAGAATTCCTTTAATATGGTACGCTTCCGCAACGAAGCAATTTGCCGTTCCCGCTTTCACCGCATTCCAAGCGCCGTCAATGCTTCCGTACGTAAAAATTCTTGAATTCGGAAAAGCATGCAAAAGATATTCATGACTTCCGGAAAATGCCCTTACGGCAAAGCTTATGCCGCTCAAATCCCCGAGGTCTTTTACGCTCCGAAAATACTGAGTCGTGATGATATTTCCTTCCGGAGCGGGAGGCAAAGCCGACTTTCGAATTAGTGCAGCCGGTGTTGAAATTAAATAAGGTTTACTGAATTTTATCTTTTTCGATCGTTCCAGTGTGGTCGTTAATCCCGAAAGAGCTAAATCAACTTCCCCTTTTTGAACCGCTTCCGCAAAGTCCTCGAATTCCGGTTTCGGAACGAAAACATATTTAACGCCTAGAAAATCCGCGTATTTTTTTCCAAGCTCCGCGTCGAACCCGGGAAACCCTTCCTTCGGATTATCGATATAAAATGGGGCAAAATTACGGTTTCCAGTTACTCTAATTTCTCCTCTCCGCTGGATATCCTGAAGTCGCGAGGAAGTGGAATCGCTTTGCGCCATTATTGAGGACCCGGAAAAGAAAAAATACAGTCCGGACAAAAAAACAAAAAATCTCAAAAAATGAATATTAGGCAGTAATGGAAAAAACATATCTCTTGCATAAAGATAATCGAATCCTCTTAGTTTCGCAACGGAAAAATTTCACCCTGAACAATTAAGGATTTCAAATATTCTCGTCAAAGTTCTTACGAATATCCGAAACGATTTCGTTTCATTTTTTTCCGGTACTTATTATACTGCTGTTTTCATTATTCCATCAATGAACTTGGAGACGATCGAGCAAGTTTGTATAAGCTACGGTATAGCTCGTTGAGAATCTTAACACTCGAAGGCAAGACGAAGAAGATGCTTACCGCAATTAATTGCGACCCTAGTTCATGCCGATGATTACCGATAAAACTGAGGTGCAGGAACTCCTACAGATTTTTGCCACCTTAAAAGTATTGCAATCCCAGAGATTTTATGAAAAGGGGTTCAGGTGGTACCGCCGCTCCGGCCCCCGCCCAGGAAGGGTGGGGACAACCTCGAAAAAGCTTTTCCAAGAGTCGCGGAAACTTCTTTCCTGAAATATCGAATGAAAGGAAAAGTGATCCCAGGGAACCCTGGGACCAAAACCAAACCAGGCTCACAAAATAGCCTACTTAAGAATTCGGCGGGGTTACCGATTTTCCCTTACTTTTTTTCTAAAGATCCGATTCCCAAATAAATTTTATTCGTTAAAAAATAAGTTTAGTCGGACTTTAAGGGTCATCGTTATCACTGATTAAGACTTAGATTTTTCCCGAAATTCGAATCTTTAGCTAAGGCCCGTTTTCCGGATAGGGTGATGGAATTCAAAATTAATTGATGCATTGCGGCCTTGGCTTCGTGAACCGCCTCTTTTTCACCCAATAATTGGAACATGAGATTCAACGCTAATTCGTATCCTTGAAATGCAAAGGCAAGCGACTTAGGAACGACGTCCGATTTTAAATGTCCCAATTTCTTCGCATCTTCAATTACTTTCGCTAACCCAAGCTGCCACTCTTTGATCATCGAACTTACTGCATCTCGAACCGCTCCGGGCCTGCAATCAAACTCTGCGGATACGGATGCAAAGAAACACCCGCCTTCCGACTGCCTTACATAATCCACCCAACTGTCAATCAATGCAAAGACACGGGGTATCCCTTCGGGCACGGATCGAATCGGATAAATTACTTTTCTGATAAACTTTTCACGGCCCGCTCGGACCGTTGCGATTTGCAAATCTTCCTTTGTACCGAAATGTCCAAGCAATCCCGCCTTACTAATTCCGGCTGCATCCGCCATTCTGCCTATCGTTAGGGCCTCTAAACCTTCGATCGTAGCTACTTTTACGGCAAGATCAAGCACCCTTTTTCGAGTCGCCTCCCCGCGCAAAATATGCTTAGCAGTTTCAACTTTTCTCATAAGTCTCCAAAAAACCGACGGAAGGAGGCTTCGGCCATCCAAAAGGAGTTATATAATGTTTTCGTAAAATTATCGATCGATCGGTAACCAATCAAGCAAAAAATCCGTAAGTTCTTACATTTAAGAACTTATGAAAGATCTAAAAATCGTATTTACTGTATTTGGTTTTTAAACCGGATTTTCGCTAAGTAAACCTTGGAAACGACCGATTCGCGCTTTGATTTTAAGAAAAATTTTCCTTCGGGTGTTGCGACTTTGTAACTTGGGAATTCGGCCAAAATGTCTATATCCACTTTGTCTTGCGTAAACTCGGAGAAAGAAGGCAGAAATTTCTCGGAAATAACGATCAATCGTTCTCCATCGTTTTTCAAAGCATCGAATAAAACATCCGGATCAAATAAGGTTCTCGCAAATCTTTTTGAGTAAAACGCATAGGATCGTTTGGAAGCCGGAACGCCGAATAATAAAAGCTTATCCTTATTGGGCTCGGCTTCTTGAATGATTTTCCCGATTTCTTTAGAAGGCTGATAGGAAATCAGAAGCGGATAAGCGTACATACTCACTAACGTAAAGAAAAAGGATGTGGAAACGACTAGGGCAGTAAGAATTCTTTCTCTATTCCCGGACAAAAACCGAAGCGCCGTTCCGGCGGCAAAGTAGAATAGCACCCATCCGATATATTCGAAGTCCACAGTCACGGACAGAATCGGCAAAAGAATTCCTGCAAGTACGAACATCGCGCAAGTTATCCAGGTTAGAATTCGTCCCGAGCGGACTAAGGCGTTATCTTCTTTGGAGATCAGATCCA
This sequence comes from Leptospira broomii serovar Hurstbridge str. 5399, assembly GCF_000243715.2. NCBI lineage: Bacteria > Pseudomonadati > Spirochaetota > Leptospiria > Leptospirales > Leptospiraceae > Leptospira > Leptospira broomii. The sequence continues at coordinate 94,793 of NZ_AHMO02000010.1, read as the reverse complement.
TTAAAAATCCCGAACCCAAGACCGCAGCCGCAGGCAAACACCAATAAATATACTGGGGTAGCTGGTATTTTGAAAAGCTGATTAAAAACAAAAAGACAAACAGCCAGAAGGCAGGAACAAAATCCGCCTCTCTCCAGAGATTACCGCGTATCGAAGAAAATAGTATGCTTCCCTTCTGACGAAGAAACGGCACGACCTTCCCCAAGATGTACGCCAAAAAAGGGAGAATGAAAACTCCGAAAGCCCAAGCGAAATTCGCATAAAAGAAACCCGGATTGAATTTTTGATCGTACATCTTGACGTAAAAACGACCGAAGGACTGCACCCACAGAAAAAAATAAGGTCCGTATGTGTTAAATTCAAGATACAGAGGAATCGACCATAGAAGCGGGGGAAGAGCCGCAATGATGACTCCGGGAAATAATTTCATTCCTAGCAAACGCTTCCAATCTCGCCGGAACAGAATATCTCCTCCGATTCCGATTCCAGGAATTACGACCGCAATCGGTCCCTTGGTGACGAAACCCAAGCCCATTGCAAGATACATCGCATAGTAGTATGCGGAATTTTTCTTAGTTCCTAAATAATAAAAGGCAAAAACCAGAATGATATATGGAGTCACATAGACGTCGATCTTCGGATCGACGACCATCGCATACAATCCCGGAGAAAGTGCGTATAAAAGAACTGCCAACCATCCCTGCTTTACACTTCCTGAATGCAATTTTGTGACGGTAAAAATTCCCCAAAGGGAAGCAAGAGTAAGCAGAATGGCAGGTAAACGGAATGCAAAATTATTTTGCCCGAACAAAACGAAAGAACTCGAAATACTCCAAAAGGTTAGAATGGGTTTATCGAGATAACGCCTTCCGTTGTCTCTGATAAAAAACCAATCTCCACTGTCCGTCATCTCTCGAGAAATCTCGGCATATTGAGAGGAATCTATATCGATAACGTCTAAAGGAAACGTAAGTAAAATAGGCAGGATCGCTAACGCCAGCAGGATCCATATTACGAATTTTCTCGAGAAAAGGGAATCGTCTTGAACGGTTGAATTCATAGTAAGTAAAGCTCCGGGAAAAAAGTATACGGGGAACGGAAATCAATCCATTAATCCCGACTCCATAATACAGCGATTAAACCCTTTGCAGGTTTTTTCGCTTTCATAGCAGGGGACCGCAAACCCCTGTTCCCTAAGACAACCCGATTCACAATCAATCGTGACGAGATTTCGATCCGCATCGGTAATGACTTGTTTTCCTTTAAATTCTTCTTCCGCGCAGGAAAGGTAAAATTTACAGATTTCCTGGCATTTTCTCTCATATGGATTCTTACAGGAGAAAAATGTAAGTATTAAAAACAAAAGTGGAAAGATTCGCAAATAGAGAAGCGGCTTCATTCTCTCCACTTTATTGATCGCACAAAGACGGTCAACTTTTTGAAGCGAGCATGCCGCAAGCGCCGTTAATATCCTTCCCGGGAGAACGACGATTTAAGATGGGAACTCCGGCCGGTTCCAGTAATCTCAGGAACTCCCCCACTTCCGCTGAACTAGGCCTTCGCCAACCGAAGAATTCAGTATTAAGCGGGATGACATTAATTTTGCAGTCCATCTTTCTCGCGATCCGAACCAATTTCTTGGCGTCTTCGCTACTCATATTGACGCCTGGAATCATCACGTATTCGAAAGTAATTCTTCTACGCAGAATTCTTGTATAATCTTGGGCAGCTTCAAGTAGTTCCGGTAACGAGAATTTTTCCTCGATATCCATAATCTCCTTTCTTCCGTCGGGATCCGGATGATTCAGTGAGATAGCTAATTTATAAGGCTCTTTGTTCTCGATATACCGACGAATTCCGTTCACCACACCTGAAGTAGAAATGGTAATCCTTCTGGATCCTAATCCGATGGCCTCAGGATCATGAAGAATTTTCGCGGCACGCATAACGTTGAAGTAATTATGCATCGGCTCGCCCATTCCCATAAATACGACGTTGGTTGCCCGGTCGCCGACGATACGTTCCACCTGCAAAATTTGATCCACAATTTCCGAAGCTTTTAAATTCCCTTGGTACGGCAGTTTTGCAGTGGCACAAAATTTACAATTAAGAGTACATCCTACCTGAGAAGAAATACAAATCGTCTTTCTTCCGCCGTCTCCGGAGGGAATCCATACGGATTCGAATTCTTTACCGCTGCCTAAAATCGATTCGAACGTAAATTTCTGCGTTCCATCTACGGATTTCAGATGCTTGACAACGTTAAGTTTTGTAAGGGACGCGACCTCCTGGAGTTTCCTCCGCAAGTCTTTTCCTAAAGTGGTAAATTCATCCCAGGACTCGTATCGATTCGTATAAAGTCCATTATAAATTTGTTTTGCTCGAAACGGTTTTTCGCCTAAAGAAGAGAAAAGAGCGGCCAGTTCCTCCAACGTTTTACCCTTTAAAGGGGTCAAGGCGCCCACGGAAACTTCGGAAGATGAGGAATATTCGGTATAAGCCTTCATCACTTGCAATATTCCTGAATCATCTCATTTGCGCCAGAATAGCCGCCTTCGAGTGAGAGTTTAAAATCATCGCAAGCGTTCTTCTTTTTGCGAACGGCTATATAACCTAGGCCTCGATTATAATACGATTGGCCTCCGTCTTGCGGATTCAAAGTAATGGCTTTTGAATAGGCATTAATAGAATCATTATATTTCTTCAGACTATAATAAGCGTAGCCGATCTGGAAATTTGCACGAGAACTTCCTGCGTCGAGTCGAACGGCTTCCTTCGCATCCTTCAATGCCGCATTTGGTTGTTCGGAAAGATTATACAAGATGGCTCGGTTTACGTACGCTTCTGCATATTTCGCCCCGAGTTTGATGGCGCGATCGATGTCCGTAAAGGCTTCATCTCTCTTTTCTAATTCACTTTTACAGTATCCCCGATACAAAAGTATATCGAAATTGTCGGGCTTAATTTTAAGAGCGGTATCGAAGTCGATTTCCGCTTCGGAAAATCGGCCGAGATTATATTTTGCCAATCCTCTATTATAAAGTGCATAAATATCGGATGGGAGCTTCTCAAGATAGCGATCATATTCCCGAATCGACTTTTCATAATCCTTCTGTTCGTATGCGTCGAGTCCGGCTTTAAAAATTTCGGTAGGTTCTTCCGACGGATTCGTTGAATTAGAATCTATAGGTTTCGGATCTTTGGAAGTTAGGTCGCCCCAGATAGTTTTAAGCAGTTCCGAGAATTGAAATTTTTCCTCAGATCCGGCAGATGAGGACGCACTTACGGGATCCTCCTGCTTTTCCTCGCTATAAGTAAAAACTGAGAAGGCTGCCAAAACTAGGCCAAGAAGAAGAAAAAACCCTAGAAAGCGATTGATCATGGAAATAAATTATGGTGAACTGGAACCGGATTTCCAGCTCTTTTTAGGTTACGACAGAGTCGCTATGCTCGGCGATTACCTTACCGTCCTCTAAAATCATGCGAATCAACCTAGTCATCTCGACCGAATATTCCACGTTCAAGTGCTTAGTGACGCCTTCGCAAAATCCGTTGATGACTAACAATTTGGCGTCGTCCTCCGACAATCCCCTAGACTGCAAATAGAACAACTGATCTTCGTCGATTCTAGAAACAGTCGCCTCGTAATTCAATGTACCATTCTGGCCGCTAACATCGTTGTAAGGATATGCATGAGATTGGGAACGATCATCCATCATTAGACCGTCGCATTTTACGTGGCTATATGCATTAGAAGAACCTGATGCGAATTTTACTAGACCACGATAAGAGTTTGTACCGCCATCCAGAGAAACTCCCTTCGCCAAAATATTACTTCGCGTATTCTTACCTACGTGAATTATACGGGCTCCGGTATCCTGAATCTGACCGGATCCGGCAAAAGCTAGAGACAGTATATCACCCGTCGAATTATCTCCTTGGAGAATGATTCCCGGATATTTAACCGTATTGGCTCCGATATTGACGTCCGTCCAACTGATATGTGCGGATTCATGACAGATCCCCCGCTTTACCGTCCAGTTATACATATTCTTTTTCCAATTCTGAATAGTGGTATAGAATATCTTCGCTTTATTGTGAGCGACCAGTTCCACGACTGCAGTATGAAAATTCGTTCCTTTGTCTTGAACTGAAGAACAACCTTCCGAATATTCCAGCTCGGCGCCTTCTTCCGCAATGAGAAGAGTACGCTCGTATTGACCGGAAGAAGCCGCAGTCACTTTAAAATACGCTTGAAGCGGCATGGGAGTCTTAACTCCTTTGGGAATATAAGCGAAAGACCCGCCCGAGAATACGCAGGAGTTTAATGCGGAAAACTTATTATCTCCGATCGAGACGACAGTTCCGATATATTTGCGTACAATTTCCGGATACTCACGAATCGCAGTATCGATATCGCAAAAAATAATTCCGAGCTCGGTAAGTTCTTTCTTAACGTTCGCATATACGGTTTCGGAATCTTCCATCGCTTCGATTCCGGCTAGGTATTTCCGTTCGTGTTCGGGAATGCCTAAACGTTCGAAACTTTTCAGGACCTCAGGATCGACTTCGTCCCAGGATTTCTTTTTCTTATGATTGGCGCCTATATAATGAACATATTCATCGATATCTACGTGAAAATTAGGGAAAAATCCCCAGGTAGGCATGGGCTTGCTTTGGTATATCCGGAAAGCTTCGAGTCTAAATTCCGTTAACCAAGCGGGTTCATTTTTTATATGAGAAATGGATTCGACGACTTTGCGCGTCAGGCCTTTTGGGAAATTATCGGCTCGATAATATTTTTCTTCATCCAGGGCAAGGGTTTCCAGCGTTTGTGCCATTACAAATCCCCCTTTACTAATTAGACCTTTCCCTATCGGGAAAAACGATTCAAATCAAAGTTAAGCCGATTTTGACGTTTTATTCGAGTCTTTTTACCAGAATTCACGGAGAACTCTCCCCGGACCAGGATAAATTCCGGGAAAACCCGGCTTGGAGAAGCCGGGCAAGAAGCGAGAAGCGATCAGTTGACCGAGGAGAAATATTCCTTGGACTTTTCCGGATCCGCTTTCATGGTTTTTTTACCTTCGTCCCAGTTTGCAGGACAAACTTCCCCATGTTTCTCTACAAATTGGAAAGCTTTTACCAAACGAATTGCTTCATCGATATTGCGTCCAACCGGAAGATCATTGATTGTGGATTGGCGAATTACGCCTTTCGGGTCGATGATGAAGGTTCCGCGGAGTGCAACTCCCCCTTCGGTTAGAACGCCGTAATCACGGGCAATGGATTTAGTGATATCCGCAACCAATGGATAGCGGATTTCGCCAAGTCCGCCTTGTTTACGTGCCGTGTTTTTCCAGGCTAGGTGAGTAAATGCACTGTCGACGGAAACGCCTAAAACTTCGGCGCCTAGCTTCTTGAACTCGTCCAATTTTGCATCGTACTCGATGATTTCGGTAGGGCAAACAAACGTGAAATCCAGCGGCCAGAAAAATAGTACGACCCATTTCCCTTTATATTCGGAAAGTTTGATTTCCTTAATCTGTTGGCCGATTACGGCCTCGGCTTTGAAGTCCGGTGCAAGTGAGGTTACTTGAGGCATTGGGATACGCTCCTTTATTTTAGAATCATTCTAAATTTAGACGAGTCTTTTGTGAAGCAGTTTTTATTTTTTTGGGGATCCGCGATTCGTACGTAAAGCAGTCAGATTGGCACTATCATAAAGCAATTAGGAGTTAGAAGAGAACAAATCTCCGGCCCCGGAGTACATGTCCGTAGTGTGGATCGGTAAATTCCCCGCCCTTTTGGGTGGGGGCCGGATCGGTGGTACCCGCGGAGGGCTCGTGATTTCGCGGATATCACGGATTCGGAAAAGTTTCAAGTATTTTTTGCAGACGCGATCTTGTTGGAGCTCCTACGCAGAAGACAGAGGACAGTACATATTGATAAGCCGAGTTTCCATGTTATAGAGAAAGATTCTTGCGTTATCTTAGATCTTTTCCTACCTCTGTAACCTTTTTAACATCGAGTAGCTTCTGTCCTCTGAAAGCGAACTCGTCTGTCTTCCGTTATCCACCTTTTGCCATCAGATATTTTTCCATAAATTCCGTTATGTCTTTGATGTTCCGATTGATCATCTTACGTAACTCCGGAGGAATATTCTGGGACTTTATCACGCGATAATAGTTTAAGGCATTCTTAAGCATCTTTCTTCTGGCGAATTCCTGAGCCTTTATCAACATAGGTTTATACTTATAATATGAGTATTCCATAATGCTATAATTCTTAGAAAGTTTGAACGAGTGCGGTATTTTATCGAAATCGTACGTCAGAGTAAGGAAAGGAGCGTCGTCTACTTCGGGCGGCTTGAGCTCCAAGATCCCGTGGATCATTTTAGGTTCTTCTTCACCGCCTCCCGAAGACTCGGGGGACTCGGGACGATCTTCGTCCAAGGGCTCCAATCCGCCTTCTAAGACCTCTATTTCCGGGGACTCGTCGCTCGACTGCGCAGTTGCAGGCGCTAACGAAGGAATTTCAGGTCGAGATTCCTCTCCTCGCCTTTCATCCACAGGATTCGGGAGATCTATTTTGAGAAGCTCTACAGGCCCGGTCTCGGCTCTTGGCTCGCCCGAAGGTGCCGGAGCGCCTTCCAACTGAACCGGCGCGTTAGGCGGAATATCACCATGAATCGTTTTATCTTCCGGGTCCGGAAGATGGATCGGAACCAACTCTACCTGCGGTAACGCAGGCATCGCATAGGAAGGGAGTTGGTCCGATAGTGGAACCTGAGGCTGAGGCCATTCCTCCGCCGACGGTTCATATTCATCTTCAGCGCGCTCGCGCTCCTGTTTCTTTTCCTCCGCTTTTTTCTTTAAATATTCGTCACGTAACGCGAATAGATCTTCCTGTCTGCGGTCGTCGCCCGCTCTCCGGTCTCGTCTAGCCGCATTATCTCCCCTGCGTTCTCCACGGGATCGTCGATCCTCTCCCGTTCTACGATCTACAAGAGGGAGGTCCTTGAACTTATCCCACTCGTCGGTAAAGAAAGTATCCTCCGGTAAATCCAATTCGTTCGGATCTATGTGATCTGATCCGGGAGGTTTGAAGGGGGCTTGAGGTTGCTGCCCTTGAGGATATGAGGGAGCGGAAGGCGGAGCGCCTGTCGACGGCATACTTGGCCCCGGAGGTCCCGGTATGCCTCCTTGAGAATAGTTTACTGGAGCTCCCGGAGGTGGCGGAGGGATAGGCCCTGAAGAAGGCGCGTAGGAAACGACCGTATAGGAAACCGGTCCGGGAGGCAGTTCGGCAGGAAGCTTGGGAGCTTCTCCTGCGGCAGGTGATTGAATTTGAATCGGTTGATTAAATCCTTGTGATAAAGTATTTCCTAATGCTTGACTGATCTCCTTGATCGCACGAACAAGATCCCCCATTGGAATCGGCTGCCCGCTATAGTTCGAATCATCAGGTGTATAAGCCTCCTCCTCTTCTGGAGCCTGGATATGATCTTCAATTGCCTGAATATTCTCTCCGATCTTACCGTTAATTTCCTGATCCGGAATCCGCGCGTTTGTCCGCTTTAAAATTTCTAAAGCGCCATGAAAATTCTCCTTATCTACAAGCGCCTCTGAGTGCAATAAAGGCCTACGATGGTGAGCATAACGGGAATTATTCCGAATGATATCGTCGGTAGCATGGGGAAGATCTAATTTTTTCTTCTTCTTACGCAAGTTAGGATGAGGAGGTTGTTCACCTTCTGCGGGGGCCGGCTGTTCCCATTCTTGCTTTCCTTGTGATGGAGTTTGTCGTTCTTGGGACGGAGTTGGAGACGGTCCTGGGGAAGTTGGCGGGGGCGTCCCCGGTTCACCGACATTGACTAACTTTCCGCGATCTGCCGAAGGAGCTCCTTGGAAACCTCCTCCTCCTGAAGCTGGAGCTCCGCCCGAACCGCCGCCAGCACCGCCCCCACCCGGCTGGGATTTATTCGGATCCCGAAATAGGGTGTATGCTCCCGCACCTGCCGAGAGCAAGCCGAGAAGTAAAAGTAAGGCAGTTGTCATAGAAAGTGTTCTTCCTATCTAGTTTCGACAACGGATTGTGTCGTTCTTAATCAAAGGTCGTATAGTTTTTACGATTGACACCATGAATGTTAAGTAATATGTTGACATTTATGAAATCAACGGTTCGGGAAAACCTGAGTTTCGGTTCGAGCCCTGACAACCCGGATGGTCTTCAACTCAAGATCACCTTTGATGAGGACACTAAAACCGCTTATGGCGATTATACTGTCCCAGAAAAGTTTCAAGGTTCCCCGGATGTCATTCATCCCGGAATCATAGCTACAATATTGGACGAAATTATGGCTAAGATTAACGAAGCCATGAATTTTAAAACGACAACCGGCGAACTTACGATCCGTTTTCTTCAGCCGGCGCAAATAAATCAACCTCTGCATCTACGCGGTTGGTTTGTAAAGAAGAACAAGAAGGTAATCGAAAACCGGGCCGAAATCGAGAATGAAATCGGCAAGATTGTTGCCCGAGGCAAGGGCAAGTATATCGAACTCGATTCCTGATCTTCTAGGACTCATACGACCCGCCGACGTGGTGGAATTGGTAGACGCACTGGATTCAAAATCCAGCGAGGGCAACCTCGTGTCGGTTCGACTCCGACCGTCGGCAGGGTTATTTTCCCCTCTTCTAAATTTCCTAAGGCTCCAATCGCAAGCTTAGTTAGCGGAAGATTTATTCTAGATCTAGTATATTATTTTTATTTAACTTGAGATAGAATCCATTTTGCCCCATCGATATACTGTTGCTCGGGAACGTTATGACCTTCTCCATTTGTTTCATAATATGAAACATTCGCCACAGGAATAATTGAATTCAAAAATTTAACTTGATCCGCAGTATTAACTCTAGTATCAGAATCATCATATTCAAAATAGATATCTAATCCGGAAAGTTTCGGAGTTAGATTAATCACATCCCATTGATTGATAGTGTTTGGATCTAACCCTTGAAATTCCGTAAGGTCTACCATCCGCACCATGGGAGCGAATCCAGCTACTGCTGCGAATTTTATTTCGCTACCAAGATGAAAAGATAAGTATGCTGCCCTATAAGTCCCGGAGATAACAAGTCTAGTTTTATCTATTTTTCCTTGGCTTTCCAATTTATTGATTATATTAGAATATTTAGCTACAGCATAACCGATCACATTTTCACCTTTGGCTATTCTGTCCGCCCAGCCTGATAATCCAGCTTGTTCTCCAGGACGTTGATCGCAGCCTTGAGCAGGAATATCGACCGCCAAAATATTCCATCCAGCATTATATACGAAATCAGTCATAACGATATCAGGATGATTCGTAGTCGTTGGGATTCGGACACTTAGGTTATATGGAAGTTCTCCTCCAATATAGAGCAATGTAGGTGCTCCTGGCTTCCCTGGATAAAACCAATATCCATTTAAACATTGTGGATTAATAGACGAAAGTCCTAAGAACATTTCTATCGATTTATAATTCGATTTTCCTGACGAACAGGATACCATACATACTATTAAAATTGAATACCCTATAATTCGGTCATCTGGACTAAAGACAGGATCTATTCTACTAGTTAAATTTTCCGAGAACCGAAAAATAACAAATGCATTATTCCGTAAGAACCGATTTCGATAAGCGAACCAAACCAACCAAATTATTATTATTACAGATAAGCTTCGAAAGAAGGCGCCTAAAAACTTATCCGTAGTTAGCCTTATCTCAGGTTCCTGCTTAATTTCCAACGAAATCCGTCCACATTAACATTTCTGTTAATTGCACACCTTAATATACACGTCATTAATGTCTACGTCTATTTATACTTGTCACTACAGGCATGGCTAAACCGACTTTCACTCTGTAAAATGGAATGAATGGATTATGTAACATTTCAAAAGAACGTTTGTAAGAAGATAAGAGAATTACGATTAGAAAAGGGATTAACGCAAGAAGAGGTTTCAGGTCTGGAAATGGGAGTTCGTGCTTATCAAAGAATTGAAACCGGCGGAAATGCGCCTAATTTACAAAGTTTATATAAAATCGCTATTGCGTTAGGAGTTCACCCGAAAGATCTTTTGAATGTTTCAATCAGCGACGAAAAAGGAAAAAAGAAATAATTAATTTCTATTAAATTATGACTCTCTGTTATTCCGACCCATTGCAAGCATGGTTCTCTATGAATAAATTTAACTACAGAATGGAGGCCGTTTATAAGAATTATGAAAATATAAATTAATACATTAATTTTATCAAATTTATTACGTAGGCGAAAATAATAAGGGCTTATCTTTAAAAAATGATTTTAAAATCCTATCAGGTAAGAGAAAGATCTGTAGAATAAGATAGAAAATTATATCGGCAAAATGGAACGATAGGATTCACCGAAGACTAACCGTATCATTGATGTCGATTCTACATTTTAAATAATAACTATTCTTCGATTATTTTCCGTCTATCGAAATGTACATTTTAATGCCGGTTGCCCAATCTATCGAACAACCGGTATTAGAATGAAATGTATTTCCTCATCTAAGTCATATTTCAGTGCTATATTTTCTAACTCTGGACGAAATTCTCCGGGTGGATTTATTCGAGAGAATAAATCGGTTGTCGTTAATTCGATATTGAATTAGCGGCAATTTTGAGATCGGTATTCTGTCTCATGTATTTAATCGAATAATTGCGTAGTTTTATAGTTTATCATTGGAAGCATCGGATAAAAATGCCTTTATTTTCGGGAAAGTTTCGTTCTATCTAAAGCTTCATAAAAGCTGTCCTTTTCAATCGTTTCGATCGCTTCCAAAATTAAATCCATTTCGCTGCGCGACATTCCTTGAAATAATTCCTCCCCCCTAGCGAGAATCCCCGCGCCTAAAAGAATGCCCGAGACTTCCTCATGAGAATAAAGTTTGGGTTTGGCCTTCATCGTTCGAACAACTGCGTCCATAAGATCTCTAATTTTTGATAACAGTTCGTGATTTGAAAGGGTGCGGAACAATTTTACGATATCGTTTCTAAAGGCATCCGCGTCGTGAGGCGAAACCGAAGCCAAAACATAGTCGAACACTTCCGACTTTTCCAAATCCGCCCCCTGATCTAATAACTCCTTTGCTTTTGCAAACATAAGGTCTTCAAACTTATGCGCCGTCACGTACGTATGAAGAGCCGCAAAACCGGCTTGGAAAGCCGACTTTAAATATCTCCCCAATTTAAACACGGCAGTTCCTAATGAACCTAGTACTCCGAAAACTTTGGATGGAGATTGAACAAAACCTGCAAGCGAGGAAAAGGCTCCGTCCAACCGAATTCTCCCCTCCAACTCAGGATACAAAAGTTCTAAAAAATACTTAACGAGCAGTTCGACTCTTGCGGAAGAAATATCGCTAAAACGGGGATATCGTTTAATATTATCTGCCGAATAACGACGGCGCAACGATGACCTATATGCTCGAATTAATTTCGGAAATTCGGGATCATTCAAAAGGGAACCCATTGGAGGTAATGGTCGACTCAGCCGTGCATTTTGAAAATCTTTTTAAGTGTTAGAAATCGTAATCCTCGGTCAAAGAGGAAGGTCAGTAATACGATGGATTTTACCTCGCCAAGATTCGCATATTTCTTCAAATCTTTCGATAGAAAGATCTTCGAATCGTTCGCTACCGGTATTCAGCCGCAAAGAAATCCCGCCTTAAATAAGTTCTAAGCAGTATCTTTGCATTAGTCCTTGACTACGCGTGATAAGCGAAAAGGCTTTTCTAGATGAAGATCAAAATCTTCCTGCTGCTATTCTTCCTACTATCTCAGCCTGCGCATGCCGCATCTACGAAAGAAAAGAAGCAAATCAGGAAAAGCTGGTTTTTGAGCGCTGTGGACGCGCTTTCTCTCGAAAAGCAGGGGGCGATCGTGGTAGATGCGCGGGAAGGTTTCAAATTTACGGCCTATTCCGGAAGCATTTATCTAGAATGGAAAGAAATTTCCAGAAAAGACGCTCCTTTACTCGGTTATTTATTATCCGAATCCGAAGCGACCGAAATCCTACGAAGAAAGGGAATTCAAAAGAAAAATCTCATCCTCGTATTCGCCGACCCGATTTCCGGTTGGGGGGAGGAAGGAAGAATAGTTTGGTCCCTTCGTACTTTAGGCTTTTCACATGCTTATATCATAGACGGAGGAATTCACGCACTTAGAAAAGCTTTCGAGTCTAAAAATTTTAGTGATTCGAAAATAGAAACTTTTACTATGAATCCCGCTCGACGGTCGAGAGATTGGGTAGTCGACGCAAACTTCGTAAATTCGCATTTATCGGATAGAAAATTCGTATTCGTAGATTCTAGGGAAGACCGAGAGTTTGAAGGCAAAACACCACACGGAGAATCGCGCGGAGGACATCTACCAGGAGCGCGTTCGTTACATTATAAAAACTTACTAAACTCGGACGGATATCTTCTCCCCGAGACCGAACTCAGAAGGAAATTCTCTTCGGCAGGGATCGAATTCGGAAAAACCGTCGTATCGTATTGCACCGGAGGAATTCGATCGGCTTGGCTCGTAGCGGTTTTAGTTTCTCTCGGATACGACGCCAAGAACTACGCCGGATCGATGTGGGAATGGTCTTCTTTAGATCCCGATAAGTTTCCCTTGGTTAAAGGACCGAATTAAGGACCGATGGAGAACTTTAAATTCAAGGGAAGCATAATATTTTTATGTTTGACGGTCTTTGTCGGACTTCTCGTATACATTATTTATTTCGGGAATCGGAAGGTATCGATAGAAGTCGCTTTGGGAAACCATCCTTGGACAAAACCGATTCCTTATCTTCCTCCTTTGGAAGGCGTCGGCGAAGTCCGGGCCGAAAATTGCGGAAAATGCCATACGGAAATATATCTGGAATGGAGGGCTTCCACCCACGCAAATGCTTTCAGCGACCTACAATTTCAATCCGAACTTTCCAAATCCTCTTCCCCGCGTTGGCTCTGCCTTAACTGCCATATTCCGGTATCGAATCAACGGGAAACTATCGTGAATTTTCTGTCGAACGGCGATTATCGTCGTCCGATAGAAGAAGCAAACCCGAATTTCGATGCAAAGATGAAATTAGAGGGTGTCACTTGTGCCACTTGCCATGTCAGATTGGATGACGAGGGGAAGTCTTACATACTAGGCGCCACCGGAGGAACAAAGCCGCCTCATCCGGTTCGCATCGAACGGGATCTCCTTAGAAATCGATGTTTAGATTGTCATAATGTATCTTATACGTTGGACGACCAACTTGTCTGCGCATTCAATACCGGAAACGAGTCCAAATATCAGGGAAATTCTCACGGGCAGAAAACTTGCGGATCTTGTCATATGCCCGAAATCTGGAGAAAATTCGTAAATTCGAATTTAGGAAGTCCAAAACGAATCTCACACAGGCACGGATTTGTCGGCGGAGGAGTTCCAAAACGATTCGAATTTTACGACTCTCAAGTCGCCAATGGATACAAATCCGGACTAAAATTTAGTCCTCTAAAATTAAGGATACATGAGAATAAGATTGAAACTACGTTAGAATTCTCTAATTTTATGTCTTCCCATTATATTCCCTCGGGAGATCCAGAACGATTTTTGAAATTAATAATCTCCGTTAAAAATAATTATGGAATCGAGATAGAACGAAAGGAGACGAAAATCGGTCAGGAATGGAAATGGTATCCGAAAGCGATGCTGATATCCGATAACCGCATCCGACCGGGAGAAACCCGAGTTTGGTCGGAGACATTACGACTGGAGAAAGAAGGAATATTGGTTCTAGAAATTTTTCATGTAAGGCTAAAGGAATCGAATGCGGAACAAATGCGAACTGCTGTGGACAAAACCCTTAAGGATTACGCTGACAAAATTCGTAATATCGAAGAATTTTATCCTTTCTCAAGCTTAGTTCATAAGGAAGAAGTAGATTTGGCGACCGGAATGAGCCGAATCTTCCCTACGAAAGAACTCTTTAAAATGTCCGGCAGGAGAAAAGGAGAGTGAGCAAGCAACAGATCCAACATCATCTTTGGAAGAAGGCGTATTTTATTATTCCTGCGTTAAACGAAGAAGAAAGCCTACCTGCAGTATTGGTCGAATTAAAAAATCTTGGGATCGAATCTTCTCGCATATTGGTAATCGATAACGGATCCGTTGATGGAACCGCTCGAGTAGCGGCAGAACAGAAAGTTTGCGTAGTTAGAGAACCGAATAAAGGCTACGGAATAGCTTGCTTATCCGGGATTTCCTTTTTAAAAAGCCTAACTGAATCTCCCGAGTTTTTGGTCTTCGTTGATGGAGATGGATCGGACGATTTGGGCGATCTTTTTTCCCTATTTCAACCTTTCGTAATGGACCCTCGAACGGATTTTGTATTGGGTACCAGAACTCAAGGCGGCGCCGAAGATGGATCATTGTCTTTTTTGCAAAAATTCGGTAATGCCCTATCCTGTTTTCTACTCAAAGTCTTTTACGGAGTGGAATTTACCGATTTAGGTCCGTTTAGAGTCTTACGTTGGAATTCGTTCCTATCATTAGGACAGAAGGATAAGACATGGGGGTGGAATCTGGAGATGCAAATCAAAGCCGTTCGAAAAGGGTTTCGAATCGTTGAGGTTCCCGTCCGCTACGAACGGAGAAAAGGAGGTAAATCGAAAATCAGCGGGACTCTGATCGGTAGCTTACGCGCCGGAGCAAAAATTCTTTGGATATTTTTTTACTTAACGTTTTTAAACGGCGGCAATCGTTCTAAGAAATCGGTGATTATTCGACTCCCTAAGACGGTCCGTAAAATTCCGACCAAGCGAGGTTCAACCAAAATTCTCTAAAAGTTCAGGAATCCGTTCCGGAGGAATCGGCCTGGAATAATAATATCCTTGTCCTATATCGCAGCCGGCGTCTTTCATCAGCTTTTCGACTTCGGGCGTTTCTATCCCTTCCGCTACTACAGTCATTCCAAGTTTATGACCAAGATCAATCGAGGCCTGGCAAATAAACAAAGACTCCCTATCTTGCGGGGAATCCATTACGAAAGACTTATCGATCTTTAACTCCGTAAACGGGAATCTATGCAATTGCTTTAATGAAGAATAGCCGGTTCCAAAGTCGTCAATGGACAGACCTATGCCCCGAATCCTGAGACGAGTTAAGATATCCTGAGTAAATCGAATGTTTTCCAAAAAACTTGTCTCGGTCACTTCCATTTGAAAATTACTTTGGGATATTCCGCTTTCTTTTACTTTTGCGTAAATTCTTTCCGGAAAATCCAACTCCGTCAACGTTACCGGAGAGACGTTAACCGCCATTCTCAATTCTTTTCCCATAGATTTCCATTTGGCGCATTCTGCCAACGCGATATCTATTATTTTGTCGGTCATTAAGTTGAGGATTTTCGCTTCCTTTTCCATGTTTGGCAGAAACGAATCGGGATACAGCAATCCGAACTCCGGATGGCTCCAACGAACGAGCGACTCGAAGCCTTCTACCTTGCCGGTCTTCAGGTCGATTTTTGGTTGATAATGCAAAACAAATTGATCGGATTGCACCGCATGGTAGAGTTCCTCCGATTTAAAGGAAAGCCTGGAATTTCCTATAATTGACTTCTTTGAACGCGGAACTCTATCAGATTTTTCGAATAAATCTTGGAGCAGAGATCTCATGTCGGCTATACGAATCGGCTTTTCCATGACCGAATAAATTCGCAATCCATATTCCCCCGCTAATGTTTGAGCGCTATGCAAAGTTCGACGGTCCGCTCCAGAAATTAAAACAACATCCGGATCCACCTCTTTTTCGGACAACGCGCGAATTACATCCACGCCGTCCATTCCAGGAATCATCAAATCTAGGATGATGCAGTCGAAAGAATCGTCGAGCTTAGTAAGAAAGTCCGGAGCATCATAAGTAAGCGCTACGTTAAAACCGCAATCTTCCGCAATTTCACCTAAAATTTTCGTAATTTCTTCTTCATCATCCAGGATCAGAAGTTTTTTAGCTCTGAGGTTATTCATGGAAGTATTGCTCCCTCATCAGCCGGGACTGAATGATCGGGGCTAAGTATGGGCAGGAAAATAAGAAAGCTTGTTCCGTGACCGGGAACTGAAATCACTTTAACAAATCCTTTTGATTGTTTTACGAAACCGTAAACCATTGACAAGCCTAATCCGGTTCCCTTTCCAGCGCCTTTAGTTGAAAAAAACGGCTCGAATATTCGGGCCTTTATCGGTTCATCCATCCCGATCCCCGAATCCGTTACCGTAACTAAACAGTAATCTGCTTGCTCCAATCCTGATATTCGAACTCCTTCCGACTCTGCATTCTTTAATAATCCCGAAGAAATCCGAATCGTTCCGCCCTCAGGCATCGCATCCCGAGCATTGATCGTTAGATTCAAAAGAGCGTTTTCCAATCCACTTTTTTCGATCTCGCAAATCAAGGACTCGTTCGATATTTCCAACTCGACGCCGACTTTATCGGTTCGTATCTTTTCGAGAATCGGCGAAAAATCGCGAAGCAGCTGATTCACATCGGCGATTTCCGGATTGATAGGTTGCTTTCTCGAAAAGGATAATAATCTTCGGTTTACTTCGACCCCACGTTGCACGGCATCTTGAGCCGAGGTCACGCGCTTCAGTAAATCCGGCGACTCTTTTAATTTAAGTTCGAGAAGATCAAGATTCGCGAGTATGACGTTTAATAAATTATTAAAATCATGAGCAAGTCCGCCTGCAAGCTGCCCGACGGCCTCCATTTTTTGCGATTGCATCAACCGCTCTTCGGTTTGTTTCCTTTCCGTCACGTCCCGATGAATGGAAATCCAATGAGTATATCGTCCGGTAGAGTCGCTTATCGGAAACATATCCAGTTCCGTCCAAAACTCCGTCCCGTCTTTTCGATGATTCAATGTTTCTTCTCGAATCTGTTTCCATTGAGACATAGACTCTTCTATCTTTGCTTGGATTTTCAGATCCGATTTCGGTCCGCGTAATATTTTGGGAGTCCTGCCGATCACCTCTTCCCTAGTATAACCGGTAAGTTTTTCAAACGCTTCGTTTACATACACGATTTTAGGTCCTGGATCGGCGATCGGTTCCGACTCGGTGATTAGAAAGATATCCGTGGATTTTTCAATAGCAATTTGTAGCAATCTTAGGTTTTCTTCGGATCGTTTTTTTTCGGTAACATCCTGAACAGTACCGATTATGAAGGTGGGCTCTCCCTTTGAATTACGTATCAATTCGGCCCTTTCCACAACGGAGCGAATTTCCCCGTCGGGTCTTACGATTCTATGATCGATTTCAGTTACGGCCCCGTATTCGAGTAATTCCTCTCCGAATCTCCGAACTCTTGCTTCATCGTCCGGATGGACGAATGAAAAGAATCCGTCGACTGATATTTGAATCTCATTCTTGGAAATTCCGAATATCGAATAGACTTCGTCAGACCAAGTGATTTTATTTTCGATTACGTTCCATTCCCAACTGCCAAGATTAGCGATTTTTAAAGCGTTTTTCAGCATATTTCTGCCGGAACGAAGTTCATGCTCTACGTTTTTTTTGTAAAGGATGGATCCCAGCATCACGGAAAGCAACTCCAAGGATCTCTCAATTCCTCTTTCAAACGAATCGTGTCTTTCCGAAAACACATTTATGATTCCGACAGGTTCGTCCGCGAAGAAAAGCGGGATTGCGACTCCGCTACCTATCTTACCGTTCAAAGAATAATCGTCGCCGACTTCGCCTGAAAGCGAACTCAATTGGCCGTGAAACAAAATTCTTTTATTGCCGATCGCTTGACCTGAAAAACCGCGTTCCGTCCGAATTCGAAGCCCTTTCGGATAAACTAACTTGCCATAAGTCCCCTTATAGACGAATTCCTGTCCTTCCTTTTTACCTACCGAAACGCCGTCACATTCCACAAAACGACCGATCTTTTCTGCGATAAAGTCCGGAAGTTCCTCCGTATCTAACTCTGTCGTAGCTATTTCTATATTCAGTCGAATGATTTCTTTAAGCTTGAGAGAATCTTCCCCAAAGATATTCCCAAACTCTTTTTTTTCCAAACAGGTTCGAATTGCTTCCTTTAAAAAGGAAGGATTGATATTAGTTTTATCAATGTAATAGGAAGCCCCTGCCTCGAAAGATCGCAACTTGGCGTCGGAATCAATCGCTTTATTAATGATAATAAACGGCGTTGCGGCATTAGATACTTTATGTTCTTCTATTAGATTAAGGTTGTTAGGAAAAATGGAACGATAGTCGACTATAAGGAGATCGTAATTTAAGGATTTTATCTGCCCGATTGCCGTTTCGGTCGTAACGGTTTGGACTGAAAAAATTTCATCCTGGTCGGATTGAGTCAGTAAATCGTGAAGTGGAGGAACCCCTGCTTCTTCGTTTTCAATTAATAGAATCAATTTACGCATCAAGCTTAGGCTCATATTTTAGACCGCACTCAAAACATAGAGTAACGCGATGGATCCAAAGATATCAATCGGATCCGACGTTTTTCGCTCAATCATTCTCGACTCTCCGCTGAACCCGAACAGGTTATCAAAATATTACGTATTGCGCATAATGAATAATTCAAAGTCGAGAAAAAATAGAGTTTCCTTAATTGCGTACGCCTACTTCTCTAAAGCGGATAATTCATATTGCCGACTTCGTTATAGGACGAAAAATTTCAAAAAAAACCGAAACTGAAGGTTTCTCCGCGTCTTTTCCGGCCTCGAACGCAACTGTTATTTTAGAATAACACTTCTAATCCGAAAGTATAGCATGAACTTTTAAAATACCCTTTCTTCTTTACGAAAGATTCATTTATTAGTTCTTTAGATTTAGCGGTTTGAATGGAAAGATATTTCCGGATAAATGATCATTTTGAATGTTATATTGGATATTGGGCAAAAAATAGCTATTTCGAATAGATCTTATCCTGAATGATTTTTGCCCATTCTTTCGCTTTCGACTGAGAAGACTCGTAACCGAGATCGTATAATCGTAGATATTCATTCCAATCGAAGGTTGAAAAATCTCGAGCAGGAATTTCAACGAAAATATCCGAAGATTCCCTGGTCTTTTTCAGGGAATTTTGGCTGGAAATCAGCATCGAACGCATAAATATCTCTCCAATATGAGGAAAATCCAATCTTTGCTCCTTAGGCAATAAATTGTTCATAATAAGTTTCCAAGGAGAAGGAGCTGCGCCCGGAAAACGTCCTTCCACTAGCGAACCGTAGGCTTGATCTTTTGCAGGTTGAGAACCCGCTCCCAAATCTACCGATATCAATATATCTGCACCTTTTTCCCTTAGTAAAAGTCCAGGAAGATTATCCCATAAACCCCCATCCACATAAAGCGATCCCTCGTCGTAAAACGGAGGAAAAATACCCGGAATAGAAGTGCTCGCTCGTATCGCCTTCCAGAGTTCGCCCTGATCGAATACTTTCGGTTCGGACTTTGTTAAATTACAAGCCACCGCTAAGAAAGGAATCCATAATGTTTCGATCTTTCTATCGCCGAAAAAGTCCTTAATGGCTTTCGAATAACGCGAACCCTTTAAAAGTGAAACGAAAGGAATCGTATAATCCCTTGTTAACTTGGAATCAATCCAAACTTTTTTTATTAAACGAAGTATTTCCGGAAAATCATAACCCATGGCAAATAGACCCGCCATAATCGAACCTGCGCTCGTTCCGCCGATAAGATCTATCGGAATCCCTTGATCGCGAATGCTATGCAAAAAACCTAAATGCGCAAAACCTTTCGCGCCACCGCCAGCTAAAGCAATCCCGACCGCTTTCCCTTCCATACGCCTTGCAACACGATCAAATTCGCCTGCCCTATTTTTCCTTACTATATGCCTTTGGCCGGGAAGTTTTTTGAATAAGTCCTCTAATACATGCCAACGGGAATAACCATCCTCAACATAAAAGACCGTTTCACGTAGAGTCTCATGGAGTCCACCTCCCTGAAGCACTTTCCAGGCATGACACTCTTCCTCTAAAGCGCTTCCAGGCTCGACCAGGATAAGAATCCTATCCGCTTGTCGAAGACAGGCTTCTACCCAAAGTGAATCTTCGTGTTCGACTTCGAAAAAGACCTTATCATATTCCCTTTCTAGTCCGTTAAACCAGGAAAGGATTTCTGAAATTCCGAAATTTTCATCGCGATTTCTTTTCGATCTTTGTTGTTGAACGAATTTTTCGAATTTATCCTTACTCACAGTGAGCGAACTCCCGAAAGGTTTTAAACTTTTGGATAGCTCCTTAGAAAATTCCTTGAGAGGAAACCCTTTGCTGAGCGGAACGAGTGCGATCGTATGGACTTTTCGCCCGACCTTGACTCCTCCTCGATTTTTCTCATTTAGACGTCGCGCAATCGTTTCGGTTATGTGAAATAAACCTTCGGGAGATCGGGATATGAATTTGCGAAAGCCGTCCCGAGATATCCTAATAACTTGTCCGGAGCGGAGAGCATAAACCGAAGCGGATCTAGGCTCTCCCGTAAGCAAAGACATCTCTCCAATAATATCTCCCTTTCCGAATTCTCCTTCGCTGATCCTCTTACCATTTCCGTCTTCCGTCACAAATCGGAAACGCCCGGAAACAATTATATATAAAGAATTTCCCGGATCACCCTGACGAATCAGTCTTTCTCCACCGGGAACATACAACCATTCCAAATAGGATTGCAATTTGGAAACCTTGTTACGATCGAAATGAAATAGTATTTCTATGCTGGAAAGAAAATCCAAAATTTCCTTTTGGTTAGGTCGAACGATCGCTAAGCGAAAGAATCGTCGGCTTTTTATCCGGCTGGCGAGTAGTCCCAACCGATGAGGAAACTTTTTTTCAAGACGATTCCACTCCTGTCTTGATATTGCCGCCAATGTAGAATCGGTTTTTGCACGTACACCTAAAACCCCCTCTTCCCAATGGAAAAAGCTCGGTTCGCCAAGATATGCGCCTGAGCCGATTTCTCTTGTCGAAGAAGCGTCGCGAAAGGAAAATTCCTCACAAACTCCTTCGATAACGAAGTATAGTTTCGATGAATTCTTACTCGGATTTACGACCGTTTTTCCGGCGGAAATTTTCAGAATCTCAAACGCAGAAGCAAAAGCCCGCAATTCCGACTCTGTCCATTCCAGAAATAATTCCGGATTGGCTTGAAGGACGGAGGCGAACCAACGTGGAGGAGTTTTAATTTTCTTTATGGGCACGGATATCTAACACTCGGAATGAGGCATTCACTTGAAATTGCTAATAGCGCCCGAACAACGCATTCCCTCGTGAAATAGAATTAAATTACCTATAGTCAATTTTAAATTAGCGAATGGGGAGATCCGAGCGAATATTAATAAGCTCACAAAATCGATCAGAAGAAAGCAAATTTACCGATTAAAACGGAATCGGATTCGAAAATATTTTTCCCACCCCTTTAGTTATAGGAACCATTTAAGACCTGCATTTCATAAAAACAGGCTGAAATTCGGGAGTCGCGAAGCTATCCGTGTGACCTCGTTTTTTTTATCGTCTCTTAACAAAGAAAGAGGGCTTCCAAGAAATAAATTATTATACGAACTTATTTTCTATTCGGACTGCGTTCCGTTAAGGCGACATTGCAACCCCGACTACAAGCCGAAAAATTGATTCGCCGTTATAGCGATTCAAAACTGAAAAACCAAACTCTTTATCGAATGTTTCGAAGCCGAAAGCGATACATAGGGTTAGGATTCAGGTCGATAAGAAGGATTTAAGACTCTTTAGAAAATCGCCGAATTCAGCCAATGCTTACAATATAACGAAAAGTATCCATAAAAGGTTCAATATTAAATTAATATTCAAGTATCATTAATTCATAAAAATTTATGCTTTTAATCAAATGAAATTTATTGAATTATGCATTTTTCATGTTTTATTTTCAATAATCTAGTAGTTCTTTATACTATAATAACTCATTTTTAAAGCATTTCTAATAAGGAATTTGGAATTTATCTACATGAGCTCAACCGCAGAACTCCTCAAAATCGTGACCGTCGGTCTTGATTTACCTTATTTAAACCTTTTTTCGAAAGACAGCTTCAAAAAAGGTGATAGACCTTATTATGATCCGGAAGCGGAGCATTTATTGATATTGGCTAGTGACTTTTCGAATCTCGAAGGATTGAAGTCGGGAAAAATTCCTTATATCGCAAATACCGAGGGTATGGACCGGAAAGTTAAGGAAAACATTTTAAATTTAGTGAAGGACCGCTTAATCGCCGTAATCCCTCGAATCAGTTTCAATACTGATTCGAGGGAACTGGGACATAGTGTTCATATAATCGCTCTCGATCGAACCAGTCGTCTCGATCCGCTTTCGATCAAAACCCTCTTTATAGAGATAATGAGACGATCCGCGTGGTCGATCCGTAACTATGAAATTCTCAGACAAACCGAAAGAGATATCAAGCTTCCGAATCTACTCCAAAGTCTCGCCGAAAATACTCCACCCGCAGAAGGTGTGAAGGCCGAGGACGCTTTGGATACTTGCTTACGGAAGATTCACGAGATGGGCCTTTGCAGTCCGCAGATGCTCAGAGATTCAAAGATCATCATCAGAAATCTAATTTACGAAGACGGATTTTTGGCTCTTACAAAAAATGCAGGTTACGTATACATTCCGGAACAAAACGTCGAGGAAACTTACCAAATAATAGCGGAACTGTATTCAAGCAAAGCTATCAATACGGTCGTTGATCTGAACCCTCAAGTCGCTTTAGATTTGGTATCTTTTCGTGAGGAAGTATTGCAGGAAGAAACTAAAATGAGCTCCGGTAATCTTTCTATCATACACAAGAAAATATACGCCGCAGAATTTCCTAAGTTAGCGGGAATTCTTCCGAAAGATACTCCTATAAATGATTTCTTCCGAGTAGGCTCATTCGTAACAAAAAAATCTCTGTCTTACGAAGAATACGAAAGTGACGCAAACGAAAAGGCGAATATTAACAAAATAAAGTCCTTAATAAAGAGCGGGAAGAAACCGCTGGATAAATTTTTAACCTTTTCTCTAGGCGCCGATATTCCATATGACTCTCCTCTCATCGCGAATGCCGAAGAGGATAACAGTATCCTTAGTTACGTTTACTATGGCGAAGAATTTCCGGAGCTATGTATATGTCGTTCGGACGATGCCAGCATCAGAGAGGTCATTATGGCATTATCGGAACGCTATTCCTTCGAAAATCCGACTAGCTACCGCTTCATCCTATTGATGAATAAATATAAGAAAAAATTACTTTCTATCTTATCCGATTCGGATGTTCAGTCGTCGTTTTGCAGTATTGCATTTTCATGCATCGCGAATCATTTTCCTTGGTACGTGAGATTTTCGTATTATATAGGCTTCAGAGGCGCGATGCTTTCAAGCATATTAAGAGAATTAGGAAATATTCAGCACAAACAATTGAATGAAAGGCTTAAATTTAAAGAGAGATTGAGCGCCATAAAAACCGATTTGAGAAAGGAATTGGTCGAGGAAGTGCGTAATATGATTTATAATAACGAGCAGTATCCCGAAGGAATTTAAACATCGTTTCAATTTTCGTGTCCTCGAATGAAATAGTATTGATTAAATTCAATATCTTTGAACTACCCTAACGCTTTGACTCCTGAAGAAAATTCGAATTGGGTTTTATTCGCAATCGAGCAATTGACTCGGTTATTCTAGATTATCAAAAGGAAAATTGTAACCGCGTTTAGGCATGGTGCTTTTTCTAATACGCCATCTATTATTTAATTATTATATTTCCTGAAACAAAGAAAGAAGGATCTATTTGGGGTCAGCGATTTTCGCATTCGATACGACCCAGGGATTCGATTTCGCCGGATTCTTATCGAAGAGCGACCGGAACGTTTAACATATTAATACTCCTTTCCTAGGATTTAATTTTAAAGTTGAAATAGATCGATCGATTATAGTCGGAATAGCTATTGTCGCAGGACTGTCGATAAAAAATGGATATTGCCTAAAATCCGGTCCGAAGATACCGATTCCATTCCATTGATTATCCTTACTTCGTTTTCGGCTTTTGGAACGACTGGTTTGCTTAGCGTAAACTTTCATATCCGAACCTAAACACCCGAAAACTGCACCATTTTCCCTCGGTACTCGTTTTGTATTTTCCAACAAAAAATATCTCGGCTCATCTTAAAAATGTTGCAAAAAAACTTTATATATCTATATGGTTATATAAAGTATGAGTAATTCAGCAAGTATATCCGACCGGCTCAATGTCACATTTGCCGCTCTCGCCGACCCTACCAGAAGAGCCATTCTTTCCCGATTAGCCTCGGGGGATACGGCAGTGATGGACCTAGCAAAGCCATTCGCAATGAGCCAGCCCGCAATTTCTAAACATTTAAAAGTACTGGAGCAGGCGGGTTTAATTTCAAGAAGCCGAGATGCCCAGAGACGACCTCGTAGGATACAGGCCAAACCGTTAGCGGAAGCCTGTCAATGGTTGGAAAATTACCGTAAGTTTTGGGAAGTTAGTTTTGATCGACTCGATACTTTATTGGAAGAGCTAAACTCTTATCGCACGGAAAAAGAGAACGAATAGGAACCTAAAATATATTCAGGAGAGAAAAAATGATGAATACGGGAAATTTGAAGATAACGGCAAAGGGTGAATTGGAAATCGTGATAACTCGCGAATTCAATGCCTCCGCACCTTTAGTTTTTGACGCGTTTACGAAGCCTGACTTGGTGAAACGTTGGCTCACTGGACCTCCGGGATGGACGCTTGAAATCTGCGAAATCGATCTGAAGGCAGGCGGTAAATATCGATACGTCTGGCAAAACGAAAACGGAACATCGATGGGAATGGGCGGAATTTATCGTGAAGTGAAATCCCCAGTCCAAATCGTTCATACCGAGAAATTCGACGAAGCCTGGTATCCAGGTGAATCGGTAATAACTACCCTTCTAACTGAGAATTCAGGAAGGACAATTGTTACCTCCACGATACTTTATATTTCAACCGAAGCGCGCGACGCGGTGATTCATTCCCCGATGGAAAAAGGTCTCGCTCCAAGTTATGACAGGCTAGATGAAATTTTGGAATCTACCAAAGGACAGGCGGCAACCCGATGACAACTCAATCAGAAAAAACGAATGCACCTTCGGGATTAATTTTGCAAAGCGCCGGGTCAATACTGTTTGGATTCATGACAGTTTTCGTCCTTTCTCTCGGTACAGATCAAATATTACATATTCTCGATGTATATCCGCCTTGGGGCCTACCGATGCACGATCCGGGTTTGAATGCGCTGGCTCTTTCGTATAGAATTGTCTACACGATTCTCGGGAGTTATATCGCCGCCGCATATGCCCCCAACAATCCGATGAAGCACGCGATCATCTTAGGAGGAATCGGACTCTTTTTTAGCTCCCTGGGTGCGATTGTCACTATTACTCAATACGATCTAGGTCCATCTTGGTATCCGATATCGCTTGTAATAACGACTTTGCCCTGTGCCTGGATAGGTGGATTGATAGAACGAAGGATTTACTCATAGAGGATATCAATGCGCATCCTCTTCGGGAAAGTTCCAGTCGACAGTCGCCTAAAAAATCGACCCATCGGCTTTTAGTTTGGAACAATCGCTGCTCGCGAACAGTAGTAGACGCATCCAACACTAACGGCCGATGGTTTGAACATCTTTAATGCATTTGTCAATGTCCGTCCTTTTGTAGTATTTACCGTCTTCGATATTCGAGAATATCTCGGTCAGAAAGGAGTCTAGAATAGCAGTCAGGCAGCATATGCCGATGTAGACTGATTCGATCCATAATAGAGAAAGTCGGAAGTAAACGAAGCATCGTGGATTTTCTTTTTAGCTTCAGAGCCTTTGTAATTTCCGCTTAGCCCAGTCATATCCGGGACGGTGCAATTCGAAAGCGCCAATGACAAACTTAAAATTAGAAATGATATTATCTTTTTCATATCCTTTCCCTTTGATATCGTGCTTAATTCAATTTATAAAAATAATATTAATATACTACGTTTTTTGTCTTTTTGTTAAATAAATTTAATCCACTTTATCTATCTTTACGCTTCAAACGCCAGATATCTCGAAACTGTAGATATTATAATACCTTAACACTCTCGGACTCTCTGCCCCTACTTAAATAGGCACGATCAATAACATTTTAAGGTTTATTAAAATATTATTGATAATGAAATTATCCATGACTGATTATCTGAAATTAAAAATTTTCCGGGCAAAAGGTCAAAACCAGCAGGCTTCAGATTAGGGCCTGAGATTGGATACTAATGCAGATAGGAAAGAATGACGGTTTCATGAGTAATTTTCGCACCCCGTAAGATAGGCCTTAAAAACATAATGATTCGATGTTAATACAGGTTAAGGATACGTCGGAAATGCGATTTAAATCTTCGAGGAGAAGATTATATCTAAATCGAAAATTTAAGACCGGTTCCGATTCTAGCTTAAAAAAAGATTACTTACTTTCTTAGCATACTTGCGAACGTGATTGGAAACACCTCCCTCCTTACCGTAAGAGACTTCCAGAAGCATTTCCGCTTGCAAAGCATAGATTTCATCTTGTCTTTTAACTTCGAATTGATCGCAAATTTCCTTGAAGGCCTTCGGATCCATCGTATTCAATAAATATCGATTAACGGATACTATCGCGGAGGATAACCGAGGGCTGCGAAAATCACACTTGAAATCGGTTAATTCGATATTAAATAATCTGTATTTAGTAATCGGAATCCAGGCAAACCAAAGGAAAGCGATTATTCCTAATACCGCCATTGACGTTAATGAAATTCCGCATAACGGAAGCACTATTACAAAAACGGCGGATACGATTCCGCCCAGCATTACGCCAGTAAATAGATAAATGGAATGCAATCTAACGAAGTAATTTCCTTTAAAAATATTGCGCGCAAGTACGGCGGCACATGCAAAGATTGAAATATAAATATACGCGCAAGCCGGATAGTAAAGGGAACCCGGGTGGAAAACTTTCAGACCTTCCTTCATTTGGTAAGGACCGACTACCCCTTTAAACGCATACCAAGAAAAGAATAAAATTGCCACCGCGTGAAATGTAATTAATAAAGCAGGAGGCCATATCAATGAATACGGTCTCGTATAATTGAAAATGATATAGGTTAACAAAATTGGAATACAATTAATCGGAACCGGAATTATATTCACTAGGAAAGTTTGAACCGGTTTCGGGAAAGGAATTTCACTCAAGGCTAAAAGTGCACACCATATGGCCAATAGGAACGTAAGTAACGAAAAAGCCAAACTTAGTAAATTTCGTTCCGACCATCTGTAAAAGCAAAGCGCCGATAATGACAGTAGGATAAAAGTAAAAATAGCTAATGTTGCCTCCATTTCAACTCGCCGAAACTATACGGGCAAACTCTAACTCATCGAAGCTTAGGAGACGATATGTTTTTAAGCTTCGAAACCGAATCAGGACATTTTCTATCGTTAATTTGCTTGAAATTGCCATATATACTTTTTCATATATGTATAAATTGTTAAATTTTGACAATCTTTTTATATAAACAATTTATATGTCGAAAACTGCCGGGGAACGAATAAAATTTGTGCGATTACGTATTAAGGAAAGAATTCAATCAAAAAGAATTTGCGGAATTCGTCGAAATAACTCAAGCGATGCTAAGTTTGATCGAATCAAATAAACAGCCCCTATCCTATTCAATCGCATTAAAGATCGAAAAAGCGACTGAATATCGAGCCGAATGGCTGATAGACGGTACCAGACCTGCAAAGTTGATTAGTCGCTCTTACGAAATCCGGAATCCGAAAGACCAGGAAGAACTTTTGCGACTAATTTCGAAGACAGATGCCTCTTACTACGTCTTACTCTTACTTTCCAAACTTTCCGACTTCGATCGAGAGGCAGTCTTTACGCTCATTGAGTCATTGGCAAAGAAAGGCGATGGCCACAAATTTAGTTTAAAATAACAAATATATCAAACCGAATTCGAACAAAATAGGGAAGCTATTTTTTCGAACCGATAAAAAGGTCGGTTATTTTCTTAGCATACTTACGAACCTGATCGGAAATGCCTCCCTTCTTACTATATGTGACTTCCAAAAGCATTTCCGCTTGTAAAGCGTAAACTTCCTCTCTCCGAATACTTTCGAATTGATCGCAGATTTCCTTATATTTAACGGGATTTAACTTGTTTAACAGATATCGGTTAATGGACAAAATCGCGGTGGAAATTCTAGGATTTCGAAAATCCTGCTTAAAATCCACAAGTTCTATATTAAAAAGTCTGAAATGAGCGATCGGAATCCAGGTTAACCACAGAAAGACGAGCAATCCGATAACCGATATCGAATTCAAAGATATCCCAAGTAAAGGCAAGACCATGGTAAGAACCGTGGAGATAAATAGTCCGATTGTAATTCCGGCAAACATATAAATCGAATGAAGTCGGACAAAATATTCATCGTCGAAAATATTCCGTATTATTAATACTAGGGCGATAAATATGGAGCCGTACAAATAACCGCAATATAGATAATAGTATAAGCTACCTCTATAAACAACTTCTTCGTTTTCCAGCCTAAAAGGGGTTACTTTGCCTTCCCAAGAAAACCAAATAAAAAAAACTAATAACGGTATATGAGCAAGCATAGCGATCAATGGAGGGGAAGAAAGATCATCGGGGCGGGTGTAATTATAGGTTATATAGGTTACTAGAATCGGAATCGGCAGGGGGAAAAAGGTGATTAAATCTATTATCGGAATTCGAATCCAGCCAGGAAAATGAATATCACAGAGGAATAGTAACAAACCCCAAAATGCAAGGCATAAAGTTAAAAGCGTAAAGGCATAAGATAGAGTATTTTTATTCGAATATTTATAAAAAATAACCGCTGAAGAAAAAAGCAGAATAAAAGTTAATAGAGCCAATGTAGCCTCCGCATAATCGAATTTTCAAATGAGATTTTTCGTGAAAAAGTATCCATAAATTTTTCGTATTCTTGTTTGAAATCTTTCCCACACAGACCGGAGGAGTTTTGCAAAACTCATAAAAATATCTTGCATAGAGTTACATTATCGAGCATTCCAGGCGCAGAATTTTGTGAGACAGGATAAAATATTCTTATTACTAATGGAACGAAGGTCCTTATTATAGCAACCAATCCGTTAATCGCCTTGCCTTCCAGTTGAATTTAGCCTTTTTAAAATATTTCGCATATTTTTTGCAATGCTATTTTGTTTGGTGGGCTTTAAATTCGAATCCAAGCATCTTCCAAATTTGCGATTGCATAAGAAAGCGAATGGAACTCATAGGACGTCAAGAATGACGATCTTGGCTTGAGTAAAGGAATATTACCCCGAAATTGCGGATAACGGCAGACTTCCTCGAATATATTACGAAAGGGATAAAATTGAATTCGATATAGGGAACGGTACTCTGCTAAGTAAAATTTCTCGGCAGAGCTATTCCCGGCCACAGACTTTTCTTCGTTAACCCACGGCATTCGAAACTACCGGAGATATTCGAATCATAATAGACCGCCTCGAAAACGAACGAAAATATTTCCGCGATCTTCGAAGCGCTCATAAGCGCTTGTAAGTTAAACTATGGAGCCGGGCAGAACCGTTCTTCCCCGTTCCGACCAAACCGCTCTCTGGATCCTTACTATTTTAAGAAAATGTAAAACTTTCAATATTTGGAAAGTGAAATCGATCTCGAACCATTTAAAGGCGAAATTGGGAGAATTAGGATGGGCGTGGTGATTGTTTTGGTAGAGCTCTCCCAAAATAATGAAATCGATAGATAGAGTGTTCCGCGAATTGTCAGGGTTTTTAGAGTGGTTACGATACCCGTAAAGGTGGCCGCACCAATTGACGATGGATCCCTGAATTTTCGCCATAAAGAAATGAATCGGCAAAAGAGCATAAAGCCAAGGTGCATCCTTCGGAACGAAATAAATATAGAAAGCCGAATAAAAGGAAACGAATATAAGTCTTACCCAAATCGACTCCGCATATTTATCTAATGTAGGCATTTCCGGATAATGCCCCTTAAATTCCTTTTCTACGTCGGTTTTATAATTTCGAATATCATCGTATCCGTTTGCCGTTTTTAAAAGCATATCAATAAAACTCTTGGAAGTAACCGGCGAATGGGGATCTTTCAAAGTGTCACTGAATGCATGGTGTTTTCTATGCAATATCGCATACGTTCTCGGATTTAAGAACGAAGACCCCTGTACGAGGAATGTTAGAACGTAAAAAAATTTTTGCCAGAAAGGACTTAGTACGAACATTTGATGTGCAGAATATCGATGCTGAAAAAAGGACTGAAGGAAGGTTGAAAGAAACCAATGTCCAATAAAGAAACTTAAGATAATCGGCATACGGAACTCCTTTCCGATTTATATTCCGAGAATAGAAGACTAAACTCACCCTATCTGAGTTCGATTTCCGAAAAGTGTTGCAGAAACAGACGATCATTTCGATCTAAAAAGATTGATTGTAATAAACGAAACCGCTTCGGATCGATAAGACCAATCGACTTAAGAAGAGCATCTACGATTTAGGAAGGCGTTAAAGTCGAGGGATGTTTGTTGAGGTAAAAGAGTTGCTGCCTTTTCATTTCATCTTTCAATGGATAGTATGGATGGATCAATGATATACGAAATCACCGTACCGCAATTTACAAAAATGCTGCAAAATCTAAGTCGAATTCTAGATAAGGCGACCCATTTTGCCGAAACCAAAAAAATCGACGTTGAAGTCCTGTTAAATTCCAGATTAGCCCCGGATCAGTTCAATCTTATTCGACAGATTCAAATTGCATGCGATACTGCAAAACTTGCAACTGCCCGTTTGACAGGGAAACAAGCTCCCGTTCATGAGGACCTAGAAAAAACTCTTCCTGAATTGAAAACTAGAATCGACGAGGTAGTCAAATATTTAGGAACTTTTTCCGCTGGAGAATTTGCCGAAGCAAATGACAGAAGAATTTCACAACCTCGCTGGGAAGGAAAATACTTAACCGGATTGGAATACGCTATTCAGCATGCTATTCCGAATGTGTATTTTCACGTTACAACCGCATACGATATTCTACGACACAACGGAGTCGATGTGGGCAAAAAGGATTATCTAGGGGAAATGCCGTTTAAGAATTAATCCTTAAAAAGGCATTTCCCCTAAGTCGCCATAGACTTTTAATCGAGGGCGATCGGCAAAATTCCCGATCCACATTCGGGACGAGGTCGATGTAACTTAGCCCTTGATCCAAGGCGTAAAAATTACGGGAAATATTACAAAAATATATTATAATATGTTCTTTCAATCCGATTGACAATAATTAGGGATTCGAATCGTTTATTGTGATCGGTAAAACTTGACAATGATTCCTTAAGTGCCATAATTAATATGCGTATTGGGAGGAAGACAATGAAAATCAACGAAGGAATGTTCGATAGATCCGTAAGAACCATCATCGGATTAGGACTAGTAGCATGGGGATTCTGGGCGCATAATTCCTTGGGAATTGTAGCGGTCATTGTTGGTCTAATTCCGCTTTTAACAGGCTTAATCGGATGGTGTCCGCTCTATCAAATCCTGGGCGTCAGTACAAACTCTAGAAAGAAAAGCGCTTAAACTTTTAGCCGCTTGATATTTTTCGAGTTTATACCGGAATTCGAAGTTTCGAATCTATTCACACTCTCTCTGTATTGCATTCCATTAACGCTTGAAAGTTAAAAGAATACGGACGAAATAGAACTCGGAATATGCACGGACCTGCGAATCGGCAGGTCCGTTCTTAACTAAGGTATATTCAAAATATTATATATTCCTTATTGATCTTCGGAGTCTTGCTAAACCCGATCCGGCTTCGAAGAGTATTATTGTTTACTGATTATGAACAGGATTGATAATCGGTAACAATTTCCAACAAGGATCAATAATGACAGAAGCCATATACGGTCCCCTATCCGCGCTGATCGGTAATTGGCAGGGAGATAAAGGATTAGACATTTCTCCACTTCCCGTAGGCCAAGAAGAAAATCCATATTTCGAATCGATTTCATTCGAACCTATCGGTTTAACAACTAACGCAGAATCCCAAATCTTAGCCGGGCTTTACTATAGACAACTTGTCAGTAGAAAATCGGACGGTAAGGTTTTCCACGACCAAACCGGTTATTGGATGTGGGAAGAAAAAACGCGGAACGTTTTTCATACATTCGTGATTCCCCGAGGCATTTGTGTGCTCGCGGGCGGGCAATTTCAAAAATCGGAACAGGAAGCAAGTGCAACCCAAATTCAGGTGTCCGCAAAAGCGGGCGATGCTGATTGGGGAATAGTACAGTCGCCATTCATGAATGCCACCGCGCAAACGATTTCGTACCAAATTACTTTGACCGTCCGAGGTGGATTTCTATCTTATTCACAGTCGACGATACTGAATATCTACGGCAAAACTTTTACACATACGGATGATAACACCTTACGTTTGCAAAAATAATAGGTTTTGAAATCAGTTTATAACCTCGGTCCTATATCATAAAACTTTTCTTGTCCATTTCATACTTTTCTAAAGTACAATATAGAGCCGTTTTTACAATCAAACTTTAGCAACATCATTCAAGGAAAAAAGAATAGTTCCCGGAATTATCTTCCGACCATGTTTAGTCCATATCGCCCTACGTATCCGTATGATCTTTAAAAAGTGCATCAGTTTGATAATCTGATAGGTAAGATCGAATTCGAACCAGCGATAAGCGAAGTTCGGCGAATTAGGATGAGCATGGTGATTGTTTTGATATAATTCACCCAAGATAAAAACGTCAATTGGCAGCGTATTTTTAGAATGGTCGCTTTGTTTCGGATGATTTTTATATCCGTATTTATGGCCGCACCAATTCACAATCGCAGTTTGTATAGGCCCCATAAAATAATGGATCGGAAGAAACACGTACATCCACATCGCGTCGGTCGGTACAAACAATAGATATAGTAAAGTGTAACAACCTCCGAAGAAAATTCGCACAGGCCAAGAGTCCGCGAATTTATCAAGCCGGATTATCTCCGGATAGTTACCTTTGAATTTTCTTTCGACTTCCGCACTCCCTTTCGCAATCCCGTTGAAAGCGATGGCAGTCCTATTTATCATATCGAAAAAACCTTTCGATATGATTGGAGAAACCGGATCTTTTTCGGAATCGCTATAGGCATGATGTATTCTATGAATTATCGCGTATGCTCGCGGATTCAAATATGAGGATCCCTGAACGATAAATGCGAAAAAGTAGAAAAATCTTTCCCAAAACTTACCCATTTCAAACATACGATGCGCGGAATATCTATGCAGAAAGAATGATTGAACAAAAACTGAAAGCATCCAATGACCCGCAAAGAAAATCAAAATGAATATCACAGTTTACCCCTCGATTCAGATTCCGCTCGAAAATCGACAGACTGATCGTTCGATTAAAATTGATTCGACTTAATGTAAATCGAATAAAAGGGGAGGTCAACGGATTTCTATTTATTCTATTCTCGAAATTATAACTATGCCGGTTTTCGGCAATAAAAGATAAAAATAAAGGAACGAAGAAAACTGATCGTAATGCAAACAAAAGGATTTCTAAAATAGATTCTCAAAAAAGTAATGCTACCTTTTAAACATATCAAAGATTCTTTTAAAAGGTAGAAAATAAATGGAGAAAAGATTCTCGAAATCCTCTTGCTTAGCATCCTGTAATCCGAAGGTTATCTCTTCCGTTTCATGCCGCTCAGGAATATATAGGCTCCCTAAGAATAAATCCCAAAAAGCAAACGTAACTCCTATGTTCTTATTTTGAAGTCGAATATCAACGCTATGATGGATCTGGTGTTGGGCGGGACTTAAAAAAATATGACTAAGCCATTTCGGAAAATGAATGGCAATATTCGAGTGTCTTAAATTTGCATAGAGATTAAAAATAAAGATCCCTGCATTTACTCCTAAAAAGGAAACCATAGTAATTTTTTCCGGAAAAGCAAACATCGCGAGTCCGGTAACAGTTCCCGAAAAAAAGGCGCCTAGAGAATTAACCAGAATCGCCTCCACAGGATGAACTCGATAAACCGTTAGAGGGTTTAAAACTTCTGCAGAATGATGAAGTCGGTGAAATTCCCAAAAAAAAGGGTTTTTATGTAGAAGCCAATGAGCAAGAAATCTTCCAAAATCATTCATCAACCAAAATAGAACGGAATACAATAAAATGACCGTAGGAGAGTCGAAGGGAATATCATAAAGAACTACCCCGAATAAACGAACTAAACCGTTATTCACGAAAGCCGAGACGCTCGCACCGGTTAGAACAAAATATCCGTAATAAAAACTGAACAAAACGGTATTAAAAAAATAATATTTATAATCTAATAAAGCCGATTTGTGAAACCAATACTCCCTAGATAAAATCTTACTCAAATAATTTCCGACATGAAAATCTTTAATCCGGATTTTTTGCCAAACTATAAAAACCGCCGTGATGATGACGGAACTTAAAAGATATAACCAATAAATTTTTACCGAAGGGAGAAAGATTATCCGAATCGGGCTAAGTAAGGCTGAGTAGATATTACTGAAATTTAAATCCATAGGATTTCTATTTCAAAAAACCATCCCATCTTTTCCCGGTCAATTGAATTTAGGTAATCAGATGGAAGCTAAATCGGCTCGAATAGTAATTTTAGAACAATTCCAGCAGAAGAAATTGCTGAACTATCTCAATCGAAGATAAATTTTTTAGAGACGTCGATGCATGGAATGTGGAGAAACTCTCGAATTCTACGACAACGCTAAAATTCGAAGCTTATTGATGGGAAAAGTCGGCAGGTACGATCTTTCTTCTTTAGGTACTTCTTTTGAGTAACCTTCTGGTCTTAAGTTTCCATTCCCATAATATAATTTCCGTCTCTATGCCGTTGCACTCCGCTTGCCCCTTTTCCAAAAGGGCCAATACCATACTAGCGATTTCCTGCGAAAATCCTTTTTCGAGCTCGGCTTCGAACTCAACTTCTCTCATTCCCAATATCAATCCGGCAAGACGAAACCCTTCGTTCAAATTTAACAGTTTATTATGCCAGTTCTTCCTTTCTTCCTTATTTTCATCGTTTCGAATCATCAGTTCAAGAAACATACGGATAAAAGCTATTTCTTCTGGGTTAAGGGAAAAATCCAAAAGAAGCTGCTTAACTTTCTCGAGCTCATTCTTTTGTAAGTGAACTTGGGCTAAGAAAACTAGATTAACGGAATGTAAATTTAAATTGTCCTTCTCGCAAAGCTCGGACTCGCGAACCGCCCTGAAATCAATAACGTTCGAGTTTCCTTCAATTTCGTTCTTTACATCTTCCGGGCTTTTATCATGGACAGCCGCCGCCAGCAGAGCGGCCTTGCTTCTGATAATCAGCATATTAAGCGAAGGGAATCGGATTTTTTGGGATATCAAATCTTCCCGAGGAAAATTTTCATCCAAAACCAAATGGTGAATTTCAATCCCTGCCGCCCTAGCTTGAAGTAAGTCTTCGCTTTTCCTATAATGAAGAATAATTACTGGAAGAATATCGCACTCGCTTCCGCTATTTAAAAAAACTGATCGAACTTCGTTTCCGGTATTGACATGCTGAAAGGGAATTATCAATTTTCCGTGATTTACATTAACAAAGCTTAATTCTCCCATCCGAAAGTGGGATAAATCGAATCCGTCCCCCAAAAATGCGATCTTCGGTACGGGTACGATAATGGAATGATTTTTCGAACCTTTCGGGATCTCCGGACCTTTCGGGGTAAAGACCACGTAGTTCATCTTGGCAAGCTTAATCTTGACTAAAAATCCTCGAGGAGTTTTTCTCTCCTCGTAAATCGAATCTAATGACGGAAAAGCGGCCACTGGAACTCCTACAACAATTTCAACGACGTATTATAGTCGGTATTTATCTACTATCCGACGAAATTGTCTTCTTCAACCGTACGATTATTTTATTGTAATATAAAATGGAGTAATCTATTTCGAAACGAAAGAATTGATTTTTTACGCATAAAATTGTAACATTTCCGGAAACATCGGCTTTCTAAATAGAGCTTAAATTCAGATCAGGCTTTAGAAAAAACTTATTACTTGATAAATATCTTTTTTGGGCAGAGGCCCAAAAGTCGTAAATTAACGTTAGTATTTGGTGGAAGAAATTTAGACTAATTTGAGGAAAGCTCCAATCCGTATCAGGAATAAAAGTATTCTTTCTGTGGCAAAAGATCTACTTCTTGGAAAAGATGGCAAACTTTCCGTCCGTTGAAAGACGGAAAGTTCTAGACAATTCGAACCAAAAGTTCACTCCATGATGGCGACTAAGAATCCTTATGCGTTCGTTCTTTTCCTAAACTTTTAAGTAGATCCAATAGTTTTGCGATTCTCTCATTCTTGGAGTCCAACTCGAAAGCTTCCATGGCAATCGCTAATGCGCTATCATATTTTTTCAGTACTAAATATATGCGGGATAGATTGAGTAAATTCTTAACGTGATTCGGTTCCCGGAGACGAAGCCTTTCACCCAAATCCGCGGCCCTTTCGATTTTCCCGCTTTTGCGTAACATAAAAGATGCGAAGTATAGCATTTCATTGTCCAAAGGATGGAGTTTCAAATATTCTTCGGCATGATAGGCGGCTTCTCCGAATAATTTCTTCCGCATAAATAGGAAGGCCAAGTATTTCTTGGTAATCGGAATTTTTCCGTTTAAAGTCTCGATTTGCCTAAATAACGAAATCGCCTCATCGAAATTTTCATCTTGCGCATTT
Organism: Leptospira broomii serovar Hurstbridge str. 5399; assembly: GCF_000243715.2. Taxonomy (NCBI): domain Bacteria; kingdom Pseudomonadati; phylum Spirochaetota; class Leptospiria; order Leptospirales; family Leptospiraceae; genus Leptospira; species Leptospira broomii. The sequence continues at coordinate 57,861 of NZ_AHMO02000010.1, read as the reverse complement.
CTCTTAGCCTTACCGATTAAGTTCAAAACGCGTTCGTCATCTTGTATTTCTTTGGTATCTTCATTTGTTTCTTTAATGGCCTTCTCTTTAAAGGAGATTCTAATAAGCGACAGATCGTCGGTCAAATGGCCTTCCGACAAAATAAGATGAAAAATACTTTCCAAATTCCCGCGGCCGGATTGCACGAACGCCAGGAAACGAGTATGATCGTCGTTTATCAATTTTTCGCCCGCTTCGTTTAATCCGATATGTATATCGTCCCTTCCGTCGGAACCGGCGATAATGACGTCTCCTGGTAGTAATTGGAATGTTTTCACATAGACCCGACCGTTCATTCCCTCTGTTCCTAATTTTCTAAATGTCAAATCATTCTCGATAAAGCCGGCTTGATCGTTTCTATATAAGACCGTCCACGGATGCTCGGCATTTAAATGATAAAGTATGCCCGTCTCCTCATCCACTAATCCTATCACGGCGGAAACCAACATGGAGCCGTTAAAACTTAGAAAAACTTTATGGAGCTCCATGAAAGTGCTTTTAAGCCATCTTTCCGGCGAATAGTCTCGGATCGAATCGGTGATTTTCGTTCGCTCGATGATGGCTTCGAAAACGGCTCCGAATACCAGCGCTCCGCCGGCTCCTTGCATCGATTTTCCCATCGCGTCCGCATTCAAAAAGACGGTATAGTTTTTCCCTCTCAATTGGATACGATTCGAAGCGCTGATGTCCCCTCCGATCTCAGAGTCATAATTGCGAAATTTGAATTTCTTTTTTTGATCCGTTAATAAATCGACTTTAACATTCCCGTGGTTTGCACGGTTAGCGGCTAAAGATTTTAATAGAAGAGACATCAGGAAATAGTCGCCATCCTGCTGTTCCTTAAGAACTTTAACTTCGTTTAAAGTTATTTCAAGTTCGTTCGTTCTTTCCTTAACTTTTAACTCCAGATTTTCGGCATAGTTCCTTAGACTATTTCTCGCCGACAACATGCTTTCCGCCATATGATTAAAGGACCTAGCGATAAATCCTATCTCATCCTCGACTTTAGGGACCAGTCGATATTCCAGATTCCCGGCATATACTTCCTGCAAACCGGATACGACCTCCTTCATCGGGATAATTAACGCATATTTAAAGAAAAGCTCGAAGCCAAAAACGACTAGAAACATTATGGAAATCAGACAGAGAAGTAAAATTAACGAAGGGTAATGTAGATAGGCTCTGTATATGCGGTAATCGAATCCGGCTTCGAATAGCCGGCCGGACGTTTTGTTTACAAGATAATAAGCCACATAGTATCTAAACGGCTTACTTTCCTGAGCCATACTCGAAGAATCGGCCCCCCTATACATTCGTTCTCCCTCTCGATAAATCGGGAGTGTGGAATTAAATACCAGACGCCTTAAATCATCGTCAGACGCACCCGCCTGCAGCTCCCGTCCGTAGGTGATAGAAAGTTCGTTTAACATTTCGGTGACGCCCGGCTCGCTCGAGGAAAATAATTTCGAAATACGAACTAAGTCCTTCTTATCTTGAACGTGAGCAAATTGACTGTTCAATACAATCATTCTCTGGGATAGACGTTTTAAAAAAGTTTCCATTTCGATGTTCGATACCGCTTTATTTTCCCGGGAAGAAAGAAATCCCAGAATCGCGGCTTTATATGCGAAAAACTCCGGAGGGCTATCGATTAATAGAGACTCCGTTTTTAGTAATCGCTCATTTGCCGGAAGATCCTCCAAGTCGTTAAGCGAATTCCAGAGATGCATGTAATTAGCTTCGAGCCTTCTTGCCGATTCGGAAATAGGATCGGATTTTCCGAAAACTTGATTCGAACTTCGGGTAGATATGTCATACGAAACTACATATTCTAGTCCTTTCGCTTTTTCTTGAGTCGCAACAGACAATTTGGCTTCTTGGTATTGTATCCGATCGAATGCAAGCTCGTATTCGATTAATATAAAATAAGCTATTATCTGAAATACAAGAAAGAAGGTTGCCATCGAAATGCCGACGATACGATTTAGGATCGTGGTTTTCTCCTTAGCGATATTAAGATAGATCACTAAAAGGAGAAAAAAACCGATTACGAACGATAAGTCTACCGCTTGTTGATAAACGATTCTAGAAATGGAACCGTTTCTATTTAACGCATTGGTTACCGCAGGAATGACGAGAATAATGCAGAATGCGAAAAGCATATAAATTACCGCTTTCCTTTCTTTCCCTTTCTCGCTGAGAGCCCTCCAGATTCCCAAAAATACGCAAAGAAGGTTAAAAAAGAGAACCAATACGGAATATATCATGTAAAAGGAATATGTTTCGAAGTCCCAGTAATGACTTCCTTTTACGAAGCGTCCGACGGAATTGCGGGAATTCAATATAAACAGAATCTCCACGACTACGACGATTAAGACTAGGAAGAAATAAATGTATTTCCCGATCTTTTCTTTTCTTGGTGTCGGGAAATAAAAGAAGACTAAGGAAAACTGAGCGAATACAAGCAGCGCTGACGGAATGACTATCCATCGATGGTAGATCCCCCATCGTTCCAAAGTGAAGAAACCGATCGTATATCCGAAATGAAAGAAGAAAGCAAAGCAGGATGCAATTCCTAAATGAAGTGCAGCCTGACTCCTTTCTTTGATCCTTAGAAAGAAAAAAGCCACATACAAGCAAAACAGAGCGGCCAAAATGGAACCGAAAGAATAGAAATTTAAATATCCGAATTCCATCTAAAACCCCTCCTAATTTCTGATACACGAACAAAGCAGGAATGGCCCTATCTAAAGAACCATTCCGAATTTAAACCTTAGTTGTTTCCCCTGACTTATATAATTCTTCGATCTGATACTTGTATTTTTCCATTATCGTTACGCGTTTCATCTTAAGAAGATTCGTTAGCTCATCTCCCACCTCGAACGGCTTAACTATCAATAAAAATGGAGTTACTTGCTCGAACGATTTGAAGCCGCTTCTCGCGTTATTCAGGGCTTTGATTTCGCTGCGATACAGATCTATAACCTGCCTTCTTTGAAGCAATTCCTGTATGGAATCAACGGGAATGTAATTCTCTTTAGCCCAACCGATAAGAGACTCAAAATCGGGAACTATAATCGCCCCTAAATTTTTCTGATCCTGCCCGATTACCATACATTGGCTTATATACTTGGAAACCTGTAACTTTGCCTCGATCGGGACCGGCTCCACATTTTCTCCCCCTCTCAATACGATCGTTTCTTTTGCCCTGCCGGCTAAGGTTAAGGTGCGATTGTAACTGACGATTCCAATATCGCCGGTATTCATCCAACCTGCATTCAGTGCGTCCGCAGTGATGTCGGGGTTTTTATAATAGCCTTTCATAATATGCGGCCCACTTGCGAAAACGACTCCCTTCTGGCCTGGTTTTCCTTTCGTAAACTTTCCGTTTTCGTCTATTTCCGATAATACTTCGTTCTTTTCGGTCCGAATTTGGAGTCTAGTTTTTGGTAAGATATGACCTACGGAACCGATTACGAATTTGTCAGTTCTTCTAATGGATATTACCGGCGAAGTTTCCGTCATACCGTATCCTTCCAATAAGCGAATTCCTAAATGATTAAGCGTCCGATCCACTCGATTAGGCAAAGCCCCCCCGCCAGAAACGGATGTTTTTAAAAATCCTCCGACTATATCCTTGCGTATTTTCGATAACACCAACTGATCAAGCATGAAACTATTGAATAAGAGACCTATCACGCCGATCGTATATAATAAGATTTTGATTTCTTCCGCAGCATACCCGAAAGGAATCAATGCTGCACATAGAAACGAGATCGCAGACAATGTAAAAGGACCGAAAAACAAATATTCGAACGCCATTCGTAACCCTTTTAGAAACGTTGCGAAGGAGCTCCTCCCTTTCAAATCCAGTTCGTTTCCTAGAAAGAACGCTTTTGCCTCGTTCTTCTTTTCGGAATAAGTATAAGCCAATTTAAATAAGATTCGACCCAATCTCGAAGTGCGATCGGGATCGGTCATTCTAGCGAGAATACCGTTACAAATCATCTCCCAAACTCTAGGAGCAGCGCCGAAAAACGTAGGTTTAAAATCCGTAAGATTCTGCTTCAAGTCCTGAACGTTCGAATAATATGTCGTTCCGCCGACATGCAAAAAACAATATTCCAAAAATCTTTCAAAGATATGCCAGATAGGTAAAATAGAGATTGCGCGGTCTTTTTCCGTTATCTCCAAGATAGGCGAAACTGAGCGAACTTGAAAAATCATATTAGAATGGGTTAATTGAACCCCCTTTGGCTGGCCGGTGGTTCCGGAAGTATAAATTATAGTGAATAAGTCGTCCGATTTTAAGGATAAAACCCGCTCTTCTACGTTTCGACTTCCTTGCTCTCGCAGTTTCCGGCCTTTGCTTAGCAATTCGTACATATCGAGCGCTTCTTTCCGTTCGGGATCTGATTGCATCAATATTAACGTTATTTCATGATCTATATTCTTTTTTTGTTTTATAACTTTTTCCAATACTCTATTATTCTCTACGAAAATAATCTTACTCTGGCTATGATTGATTATATAAGTGATTTCAGAATCGGTTATATCGGAACCGCGTGGAACGCTAACTGCCGCGGATAAAATGATTGCACAATCAGTAATCATCCATTCGGCACGATTGTCCGAAAATATCGCAACATTCTCTTTCGCTTCCAATCCGAACTCGATCAATGCTTCGGCTAAACTTAGCCCGGATTCATAAAGCTCTTTGTAACTAAGGAAAGTCGGCCTTTTCTGAATATCCTTGTAGCGAAATGCGCTTTTTTCGCCGAACTTAAGAGCAGACTGTTGGAATAATTGAGCTAAGTTTTCCATCTAACTAAACCTTTTTGCATAATTATTGTTATATTTAAAACAGACAAATTCAACGCCTGTTCCAAACGAACTAAATATAGCTCCGGTTCAATCGGATTGCTTGAACGGAGCGGCTATAGGTAAGTAAATGTTTGTACGAAGCGGCTACGGTCTAAAATTCGAAAGCGAAAATCCCACCCGATAAATCTCATTATCTATATATTATATATATATAATATATCTTAGCCGCAAACAGGCGAGAGAAAAACGGATGGGTCGCGGTATTAACGTCTATCAAGTAGATAGGAGCTTACGCAAAAGTTCACTCGCGAACTCGAACGTCTGATTTGGAAAACACCTCTCCAGATGACTTTCCGTTCTTTTGTTCCATCCAGGCGTTTCTCTTCCCTTTCGCAGAATCCAACCCATCGAGAATTACGCTTCTTAATTCGGACAAAGATTCAAATACTCCATCCAAGACGCCGGAATTAAATGCGTCGTTGGAGGCTTGGGCTTTTTGCTTAAATGAATCCAGAAATTCTTTTCGAAGGTTCTCTATCTCGAGGGTCTTTCCCTCTTCCCTCAATTTGGCTACCTTGGCTCCTTGAAATAGATCGAAGGCGGAGAATGCCCCCATTACCGCTAATGTTCCCGAACTCCAAGAGTAGTAGGAGATCCCCGGCCTCAAAAATCCGCTGAAAGCATGTATTTGTCGACCACCATAATTTTGCCGTAGTACGATCGAAACCACTGGATTTTGCGAAAGCACGTTAACATCCAAAGATTCACCGCCGATTTGTTGGATTCTTAACCTTTCCTGCTTGGTTCCAGGCACAAAACCTGGTGCATCGGAGAGCATAACGAGAGGAATATCATACTTATTCAAAAACTCCATGAAAACTCGGAATTTATCCGTTCCATAGGCGTCAGGAGCTCCTCCATCCTTAGGTTGATCCGCTATAATACCGACCGTCCTTCCGAATATCCTGCCGAGGCCGGTTATAAGACTAGTCCCCGAATCCGACGCGTAGAATTCCACGAATGAATCCAAGTCTAAAATCGATTCCACCAAAAACTGCCGCATATCATAGGATTTTGTGGAATCTTCCGGTAATCCAGGTTCCTTTCGGGTCGAACCTGAATCCATTATATTTCTATTATGTATCAATTGAAAAACGGAGGCGGCTTTAGAATATGCGTCTTCGTCGGTGTCTACTACGATCGTTGCCGCTTTTTCCATTTCGGAACTTTGTCGAAACACGTCGTCGTTCCCGCGGTTTTTTTGTCGCTTCGGACGCACGAGAATCCAAGCGTCTCCGACGGAAGAAAGTTCCGTTATAGAAATTCCCGAAGTATCCTTAACGATATGTAGGAGGGGTGCCGAAAATTCCTGTAATAATTTTTGAAAATCCTTTCGAACTCGGAACGATTCGGAATCTTCGATATATTCGCTTCGGAACCATTTTTTGCCATATACGAGCAACAGACCTGTTCCGGTTTTTTGTGCGATTCTTAACGTTTCTTTGGCCTTCACCAAGGCAGCAAAGGAATGAAAACCGAATTCTGTCCGAGGCCCCAGGACAGTAATGGGCATCCCTCCGAATCGAAACATTCCGGTAACTAACGATTCCGAGCCGGAATAATTCGCTTTGATAGGCAAGAACTCGCCGGAATCCGATACCGACCTCAGCTCCGATTCGGAGATAATCTCCGTAGCTAAGTTTGAATTTTTATTTTTTTGTATATTCTTAATTTTTAATTTTCCGGAACAATCCTCGACTTCTTTCAAGACCGATTGAATTTTACGAATATAGGAAATTAAATGTAACTTATCGTTTGCTACAAAATCGACGGTTCCGGTTCCTCGACCCATAATCTTGGCCCCGCCGATCTCGTAATTCGTGAACGTTTCTCCAGTCACTGATTCGATGACGGCCGCACCGGTCAAAACCCGATACGATTGTTCTTCGTCCAGAAGCACTTGCAGAGAAGCCTGGGAAGATCCATAGACGTCCAATCCCGTGGAAGAGCCGACGCCGACTGCAACTACAAAACAGAATTTGGGTCGATCTTCCGATTGATAAGTTCTAAATCCTAAATTTTGCGTCTTCTCCAACCGATCGCACAATCTTCGAACTTCTAAATCATTATGTGAACGGATTGCCGATTGAAACTCCTTAGCGTTCACACGATGAGCCAGAAGAGCATTGATAAAGAATCCTTCCGCAGCTCTATTTAAGGAAACCATTCCTTCCTTAATGTTCGCTCCGGCCCCGTCGTTCCAAACGTAAAAAGGTACATCTTTTCTGTAGGCAATATAAGCCCCGGCCAGATATTTTTTCCCTTCTTTATCCCCCGTTGCCCCTCCAGCTATTCGAGAATCCTTTAAAAAGAAAACTGCTTCGCTTCCGGCGATGTGTCCGATATAAATCTTTGCACCGATCGGAATCCGTTCGCTTGAATCGGAATTTCCTTTTTCATCAAAATCAAGACCGGCGAGCAACACTTCTTTAAAACTACCTGGATCAAAGCTTTCCTCGACCCATCTTTCCAAAGGCCATTTTCCTTTTTCATAAAGCTTTCTGTCCTTTGAGTCGCAATCTTCGGCATACGGAAAACGGAAATCGTTCCTACCGAGGGAATCGATCCGTAACTTTCCATCGCGGAAAAAGAAGGAATATCTCTTATTAAGAAAAGCATTGCTGTCGTTAATTTCAAGGGTTAAACTACTGAACGTTCCCTGAAGAAAGAATTCCATCATGGAAGAGGCCGTCTGATTTAGAGTTTCATAATCTATGGATGGATCAATGCGTCGCGCATTGGAAAGTGTTTCGGATTCGACCGCAATTAGTTCCAAACGAAACGAGCTGGCTCGTCTAACCTGATCCGCGGCTCGTAATAAGGCGGCTCCCGAAATCGCTTGATTTTCCAGTTCAGGAAAATGAAATGCTTGATCTAATTCGTTCCATTCTCGCGTTAAAGCCGAGGCGGAAAAGAATGAGAACAAAATGTATTCTATTTTGTTTTTCACCTCAAAAGAATACAGGAATTTGTTTTCCGTCATCGAATCTAGTCTGGAAATTTTCCCCTGACCTTTCCAGTATTCCAGCTTGTTATCAAGCGTAGACCGCATTCTTTCCGAAATATTTTCCTGGATTAGAGGAAGAGTCTCGTTAAAAGCCAAAAGCGACCCGTTTTTATTTGCGGACGAATCGGACACCAAAGTCCAAGGATCCTTCATAAATTGGATATATTTTGATATATTTCGTTTCGATAATGTACGAACTCCTTCAGGGGCGTTAAAATCGGAGGTCTTGCGAACAGAAAGGATTCGCTTTACAATCGCTTCGAACATCGGATCCCTCTCCCTTTCCTCGAGAGCAAGAAGTTCGTGCAAATGTAGATTCACCAGTTTTGAGGCCGGCAACAAGGAAGATAGTTTTTCCAAAATGTTCGAGTATAGCTCGGGATAATTCATCAAATTCTTATATGCTATCAATATAAAGTAGAACGCCTCCCCCTGCTCTTTCAATCTCCGGAAAGAGACCCAAGGCTTTACATCATAGAAAGAAAAGGCTCGGGAGAGCAATCTTGACGTACCTTTATAAGGTTTGAATCCTTCGGTATCCCAATTTAATAAGGATCTTTGTAGTTCACCGAAGTGAGAATGAGAGGATCCGAAATCGGAAGAGAATAATCGCCGAATTAAGACTACATATTTCAATAAAAAGGCTAGCAGTTCGGCCCACTCTTCTGCTTCCTTACTTTCCTTCGCTATTTTAGAAGCATCCATCGCATTGAATAGATTTGCGATTTTTGCTTCGGTTTCTGAGCCGCCGGAGAATCCTAGAATAAGAGAATATAGAATTCTTAAGAGTTCCTTCCTTTGTTTTCCAGTTTCAAGATTCTGAGCATGAGTTAAAGAATGTTGATCTTCCGGCGCTTTGGGAATTTTGTTCCATTGTTCCATAAACGATCGATCCGCAGCAATGGACCGATCAATTCCGGTCGAATTTCCGGAGGTGATTTCTTCGGTATGAATCTCCGAACGAATTTTTGCGAGAACTTCTCCTTCGGAAAAACTTTTCCCTAGGACCTGTCCCGCCGCGGTCGCGCCTCGGACTAATTTACTTAAGTTCCCGTTTTCAATTAAATAACTTACGACGCCGTCCGCTGGAGATTTCAAAATCGTCTCCATCTTCATAGCGGAAATAACTAAAAGAGGATCCCCCTGCTTAATGACACTGCCTTCTGCCCAAGTTTTTTTAGTCTTAGGATCGTCGAAAAGTTTTACAAACGTACCTTGAAACGGAGAACGCAAGACTCCCTGTTCATCACCGTTTTCCTTTTGGTCCTCCGAGGCTATCCTAAGCCGGGAATAATGCAATTTACCGCTAGAACCGGAAAACCGAATTAAATGGAAGTTCGGTTTCGCGTCGATTCTGACAGAAACGGATCTTCCGTTCGATTCGGCTAAAAATTGCCTTCCATCTGCCGAGGAGCGGCTAACTTGTATTTTTCGAGTAGGTAACGAATCTCCTCCTACAAGAAATTCCCTCAAACCGATCCTTAATAGAAATATATGGTAGGAAGTTTCATCGATCCAGACTTTGTAATGATAGGGAGATTCCTTCGAATCGTCCGTGTATAATATTTTTATTAAATCCCTTTTCCTAAAAACATCCGAAACGGATTCCCCGTTGCTTTTCAAGGTTTCGCTTACGCATGCAAAGATAACCGATTCCTCGAATAAAGAATGATCCGTCGTCGTTAATTCAGGATATTCCTCGAGCAAGCGATTATCATAGTCGCCTTCTATAAAACGATGATGTCTAACGATTGAAAGTAATTGTTCGATATTCGAAGTAATCCCGCTAAGATACAATTCGCTTAACGCTCGTTCCATCCTCAAGAGGGCTTCGGAACGATCTTTTCCGAATGATACGAGTTTTCCGATCATCGGATCGAAATCGCCGGGTATGACGTCGCCCTTCTTAAATCCAAAATCGCAGCGGATGCCGTTGAACGTAGGAAGCTCTAGTTCTCGTATTTTTCCCGGAGACGGAGAGTAATTTTGATACGGATCCTCGGCATAGATTCTACATTGGATGGAATGATCCCTCTCTCTAAATCTCATCCGTAACACGCTATGGTAGGGAATCTTTTGTTCCCTCTCGTCAAAGAGAAATATCTGCCATTTGGCTAAATCTATTCCCAAGGATTGATCGGTGACGGCGTATTCGACCTGCAACCTTGTATTCATTTCCAAAAATCCGAATTGCCCCGTCTGCCGATCCAATAGGAACTCCACAGTTCCCGCGCCGCAACGTTCGGAATAACCGGAGATACTCGCTAACTTTTCCGCGCTCGAGAGTAACTGCAATTGAGTGTTAGGAGGTAAGAAAGATTCTCCCGATTCTTCGATGATCTTTTGGTTTCTTCTTTGAACGGCACATTTCCTTATACCGACCGCAACGCCGTTAAATATCTGCACTTCAAAATGGGCAGGATGCTCTATATATTTTTCTAAATAGAAAGTATCATTTCCGTAGGAATTCCTACCGATACGAACGGCGCTCTCGATCGCTGGAGGAAGTTCTTCGATCGAACGTATCACGATCATTCCTTTTCCACCACCCCCCGCGTCTAATTTCAAAATTACCGGAAAACCGATCCGCTTCGCCTCCGATTCCGCTTCTTCCAAACCGGTTATCGAACCGGATCCCTGAAAAAGGGGAATTCCATTCTGAATCGCTAGGTTTCGCGCATCCAATTTGTTTCCGACGCTTCGCATAACGGATGCTTTAGGCCCCATGAAAATAATTTCATGCCCGTAGAATTTTTCAATCTCCCGTAGACGGTCTACAAAGTGATAGTTTTCGGACAGAAAACCGTATCCTGGATAAACCGCGTTTGCACCGCTTTCCAAAATGGCGGCACAAATCGCCGGAATATTTGCGTAATTCTTAGCCTCTCCGATATAGATCACTTCGTCCGCAAATTCAAACCAAGACTGCCCGCGATCCTGATCTGCGACTACCGCAACGGATCGAATTCCCTCCTCATGCAAAGCCAAAAAGAATCGTTTTGCGATCTCCCCTCTATTTGCGATAAGGACTTTCTGAAGTCTTCCTTCCCGTTCCCTGCGGTTTCTGACGGTATCCGATAAACTTTTATTCTTCGTTCTGAATAATTCGCGAAAGGATTCTATATCAGAAAAATCACATATATAATCTATATTCATCTTTTCTTCACTATTCATAAAATCCTCAACTTCTTATCCCTGCGCTTTTATGTTCCTTCGATTCTTCCAAGAAATGTTCGGTAGACTGTGCAGCGACTCTGAAAGATGCATCCAGAAGAACGGATTCTTCCTGATCGGATTCCACAAAGGAATGGGTTTTCTTTTCGTAGAGATTAACGCCCGTGCCTAAACGTATTTCGTTATAGCGACGACCCGCATAGTTTTCCCTTTTTTTTCGCAATTTCAGATATTCTCGCTTCTCGTCCTCATTCAAAGAGACCCAAAAGAAATTACGATGCAGCAGTAGAACTAAAGCTCCTATATGACCGAAACCTAATGTACTTAACATTCCGGCTTTCCAGAAATTTTTTCCGAAGGATATCGTCTCGTCGGTAAAGCTAAGCGAAGAGTAGACGTTCATATCCGAATCTACGTCCTCCAAATTACGATTTCCCGAGATCACTCCTTCCTCTAAGGATTGAAGAAGCCCTATCGTTTGCCAAACTGCCGCGCCGGCCTTCGGATGCCCGGTCAGAGATTTTTGAGAAACGACTGCGAGAGAATTGCCAGGTGTTCTTCCCAATTTTCGCATCAGAGTATGCAAAAGCCTATTTTCGTTCTTATCATTCGCTTTCGTAGACGTATCATGTTTATATACTAAAGCGATATCGTCCGCGCTTAATCCGAAATCTAACAACGCTTCCTTTAGAGGAGAAGACTCGGTTTCTGAATCCGCTGCCAAGGAAAGAAGTCCGATTCCAGGAGCCGGAATCGAAGATTGAATACCGTCCGTACGAGATGCAGCAAAGCCTACGATTCCGTATACCGGCAACCCCATCTGCAGAGCGATATCTCCTCTTGATAGAAGAATAATCCCTCCTCCTTGCGATTCCAAAAAACCGTTTCTACGAATATCGTTCGGTCTGCAAATGCTAGAAGGTTCGATTCCATGTTCGGCCATTTCTTCCGAATTTGCCGTGGCATTCATATCTCCAAAGCCGATCATGCTTTCTTCCGCAATATCGTCGAATGCTCCTGCGATCATAAATTTCGCCTTTCCCGAAAGTATCGTGTCTCTAGCAAGTTCAATTGAAATCCCGCCTGTCGCACAGGCTGCAACGGGCGTTTGCATCGTTCCGTAAATTCCGGCGTAGGAGGTAACTGCCCAGGCAGCAGTGACGTTGATCAACGCCTCCTGAAGCGCGTCATGTTGTCTTTCATCTCCCAAACGATAATCCAGGAATAGACGTTTTAGCATCTTCATGCCACCCATACCCGATCCGACGGTGGTCCCGACTTGACTAGGATGGACGGTTTCAAAAAGTTCGAACGGATCCAGTCCAGCTCGCAAATATGCTTCGCAAGTGCAGTACAGATTGAATATCGTAATCATATCGACCTGCCGAATGAGATCTTTAGGAATTCCGTATTTTTCCGGGTCCCAACCGTCGGGGATTTGACCGGCGATTTTTCTGTTGATCGCCGACGCTTTACGAATTTTTAATACGGATCCTTTTTTCCTTTTAATGAACCATTTTTCGGATTTTTGATTATTGTAGATCTCCGTAATTTCCGGTTCGGCTTTTCGGAATTCTTCCGCCTCTTCCGAACTCGATACTGGAATGTAAAAGTCTTCCTCCAATACCACGTCGGCGAATACGGAAATCTCCGTCGGATCAAATCCTGAACTTTTAACCTCTACGATTCTAATCCCCGAGTGCTTTAGGATTTCGCTTTCATACTTCTCCTTAACTTCCCACTCCTGAATTTCTTCTCCCGTTTTCACATCAGTCCAGACCTTACCCTTTTCTCCGGTACGATATTGAATATAGCCCATCATCCAAGCCATCTCCAAACTCGCTTCCAGAGATAGAGTTCCGAATTTTTCCAAGTCCCAACGAGTGAGTGAACTCCCACCCGGACCGAGTTCGGAGTATCCGACGACGCAGACCAATTTACTTAGATCGGTTTTAATGGTTTGTTTAAATTCCTCCAAGTCCGTTGCATTTGGGGCTTCCGGAAACGCCAAGCCTTGTTTCGGAATAGGCTTAACCTTTCTAACGGGGCGAGTCGGATACAATGTCGAGCTTATGTTTTGGATTTCCGTCGTATGTTTGTTACGAGCGATTATTTCAGCACGAATCTTAGCCAGACGTTCTCCTAGATTTTTTACATCCCGTAAATTTCCCGTTAGATCCGCCTTCACGACCTCCAGCGAGCCGTTCCGCATACTCCAGCCGGCTAAACCGATTAGTAAAAATCCCATTTCGGAACGCGAGAAGGTTCGCATTCCCGTTTGGTCTTCTAAAATAGGAGCCAATAAATCGTTGGCTTCCATAAGGCCGGTTCCGCGCACCCATCCGATAACTCCTCCGAGTATCCGTACGGATCGCCCCCAATCGGCAGCTTCCGAAAATTTCTTACGGAACAAAGTTTCTAAGCCGAGTTTCGTCTCGGCATACATTCCATCCCTACCGAATATCCCGTGATTCGGAGACAAGGGTAGGATAACGTTGAGTTTATGTTCCGCATCGTCGAAATTCACTCTTCGCTTACCCAGTTCCCCGATCAATTTTTCGACTCCGACAAGCATTATCCTTATCGAAAGAAGAGAAGTATCGTCCAAGGCCGAAGCCGTATTTTCTTCTCCGATTGCAGCAAATGGAAATAGAAAATCAGGAATCCAGTTTTTAGAATCCAGCCAATCAGCAAGAGAACGAATGTCCGCAAATGATCCCTGTGAAAAAGGAACGACTTGAAGGGAAGAATTTTTCGCGCCGTATCTCTGATACAGTTTTTTATAAAACCCGATTCTATCCGAAGAATAGGAACTGGTAGTCAGGACTACATCCGCACCTCCCAATAAAAAGGCTTTTACTATTTCCGAAGCGATGGATCCGGGGCCCGCGCCGGTGACCAAGACTTTCTTTCCTGAAAACGAAATTCCGGTTAGACAAAGATCATTTAGAATTTTCGAATATTCTTTAGTTCCCGCTTCGTTTCTTTCGAAAGTCGACCCGAAGTCTTCGCTGGATTCCAGAAATGAGAATCTTGAATAACTGACTGCCGGATTTAGTTCTACTTCTTCGTCGTCGCAGACCAATGAACCGTTTTCCCCATCTCTCAAATCCGGTCGGTGGACAACTCGAGGATACACAAAGATCGGAGATTCGTCGATTCTTTCGGAAAGGCGATCCTTTAATCTCGAAAATTGCAGGTTAGCGTTTTCAAACCTTTTCCTCTCGTCCGATAAAACGGATTTGTCGGCCTTTTTCCCGAAGGCAACTTTCCAATATTCCAAAATATCCAGAATTTCGGAGTCGGAATGATTGCCGAAATAGAGTGTGTCTTCTTTGGAAAATTCCCGAATTTCACCTTTTAAAAATTGTGCCGCGATAGCTAAAATTCTCTTCTTCGCCCATTGGTGGGAATTTTTGAAAGAAACGATTTTCTTTTCGGAGAAAATGGGAAGAATTCGATTTTCGCTTTTGTCGAGAACGGAGCGACCTTCTTCGATCTTACTCAAATCGTGAATTAAATATTCCGAATATGGGTCGTCTTCCAAAAGACGTCTTCTCAAGTCTCGTATTGATTTTGCAAAAGCTCCTTCGAGACCGAAGTATTTCCTTTCCAAAGCCTCTAACGCCGCTGCGTCCACTTTCGCTCCGCCTCCTCCGCTACTTGAAAAAGCCGATCTTTTGGGAATTTGGACTTTTTTCCATGAGGAGAAAAGATCCACGGCCTGATCCAGCCAACGCACGGATTCTTTTGCACCGGTAAGTCTGCTTTTGAGTCCGATCGAACTCAAAGCTCCTTTTCCGAGAGATTCTCCATCCCTGGCCGCCAAAGGTAGATAAATGCTTACGGCAAAGACTCCGCCTTCACTTAACATTCGTTCTTCTTTCAAGTGTTGAAAGATTTCTTTTCGTCCGAATTCAGGAGGGAAGAATTTCTTTACGGTCTCTTCAAACGCACTTCGCAAGTAAGGGCCCGGTTGCTCGTACGGCATCCGATCCGCAAGTACTTGGATGAAATCTTTCAAAGGCTTTTCGTGTGCACCTTCTAAGGCGTTTGTTCTGAATTCGGAACCGATATCCGCGAGCGCTTGATTTCGTTTCGAGGAGTTTCCCCCGAATAGATCGTCGACGGTCCCGGATTCGGAAATTTCGTCCACGCGAACTCCCGCTTTCAGCGATAGAAGGGAGAAGAGTGCATCCTTTCGATCCAGAGTTACATTCGGGATTTCTAAAGAAGAACCGTTATGCGAGGCGATGATAACCTCTTCTTTAACAACTGGCGGAACGGATACGTTATGTTCCACAGAGGTGGACGATTTCGATTCCTCGGGAAGCGATTCGGCTTCTTCGATTTGAACGCTCCATTCTGCGTCGGGAACATCCTCTTTCTCGTAAAAAACTTCATCCCTGTTCTCTTCCAAATGAAGAATTTGAAATTTGGAAGAGTCCGTCCGGTCTTTCAGAGTTTGCCTTGCCATTCCGGACAGATCTCCCCTTGCTCCGACGTCGATTAAACGATTGATTCCGAGTTCTCCGAAGAACACTTCCTGAGTCCGAATCCATTGCACCGGCATAGCAAATTGATATGCCAATAGTTCGATTAAGATCGTTCGTCTAACTTCGTTTGAATCCAATTCTTCGGGATTCTTCTTTAAAAGAGCCGAGATATATTCGCTTCCCGAGACATCCATCAACGTTTGAAGGAACTCTTTCGATACGCTGAACGGAATAGCGACTAAATTCGGAATGTATTTCCCGTCCAGATCCCGTAAGGGCAAATCGGAGGGAATATTCTGCTCTAAGGTAGCGCGGAAATCCGGAACGCCTGAAAATAATATACGCGAATGGAACGGTACATCTATCCCTTCCAATCTAATCGTAGTTTTTTTACCCTTAGCGAATTTTTTGGATTTCGCCTCCAGCAATTCCAATGCTTCGATATGGCCCGTTACAGAATATTGCTTATCTCGAATATTATAATTTACTACTTCTAAATGAAGACCTGTTTCTTTTTTAGATTCGTTTACCAACTCCAATATCTTAGCTTCGTTCAACCCTACGTGACGGTTTCCTAGAACCACGCTCATCGCATAATTACTTTTTCCCGCCGCATCCCTCGGAACCAGTCTTTGCATAGTAAAACCGCGATTGTATACGATTTTAAATACGTTTTCAGAACCGATAAATCCTCTGGCCGCCAACGCGGAAAATTCTCCTAAGGAATGACCTGCAAACGGCGAATCAGGTACTAAATACCCTCTTTTTTTCAGAATAGCCCAGTCCGCTAGGGATTTTGCAACCAAGGCTACTTGAGTAAATTGCGTTAAGTGTAGAACTCCTTTTGGGTGAACCCAATCTCTCCCGCCGCACCGAATCGAAGTCGGATTATTGCGCACTATCTCCAGTAAAGAGAATCCCAATTCGGAATTTGCAGTATGCTCCGCTTGCGTCCAAATTTCTCTAGCTTCGGGGAACTCCTCCAGAAGTTTCATTCCCATTCCCTGAGATTGGGAACCTTGCCCCGTAAACACGTAGGAGGTTTTAGCCGGAGAAACGAGCGCCTCCGCCTTCAATTTAGTCTCACCGTTTTTAGATTGAAGGGAGATTTCAATGACCTGATTCCCCGAGGATTGTGCTACGTGAAATGCATCCAAACGTAATTCTTCGTTTAGATAAACCGGAGCCTCGAAGGTTTCCTTCAAAGAAACTAGTCTGGACGAATCTCCGCCACAAGCAAATCTAACGAGTATGTTCGTCACCTGGGAAGAAGTCCAGAGTCCGTGAACGATAGGTCTTTCCCAACCTCCGAAACGGGCAAAATTCGGATCCGTATGAATCGGATTCGCATCTTGCGAAGCGGCGGAGTATGAGCTCATATCGTTAGGCGCCCGAAATACTTCGGATACGAGCTTATATTTTTTCTTCAAAGGAATCGGAGAGTCCGCCGATTCAAAGACCTGAAAAATTCGATCTAAGGAGGAAGTTTCGGTTCCGACCGTTTTTTCATTTATAATAAAATCGGCATATATTGATTTATTTCCTAGCTTATCGATCCGATAAACGATTCCTTCGATTTCATGTCGAGTTTCCTTTCCCTCCGAAACCGATAACCGTTTTTGAGTCTGAAATCGTAAGACGTCGCCTTGCAGGATTTCCGTCGAATCGCTTTTCTTCCGAATCCAGGATATTTGCCTAAGAACGTCAGCTTTGGCAAGCGAGGAAACGAGAATGCCTTCTTCCTTCTGCCTAGAATCGAAACTCGCAAAATCCACCCGTAATCCGCGCAGTAAAAAGCCCGTCTCGAAACTTGCAACACTAACCTCGCGATTCCAAATTTCTCCCGACACGTAAACTGCGGTTGCATCGGCAAGTTTTTCCACGCTGGAAATTCGAGCCGAGGATGATATGAGATCGCCTACTTTCAAACCGGCAGCCGAGGGTTTCCAAGTGAAATTCTGGGAGAGATGTAAAAGACGGAATAAATCCGCTTTCGGGAACGAGAACAAAGGCCCGATGATTTCTTTCCAAGCGAAAACCGCTCCCATGGACAAAGACGAAAAAAGGTCGCGCCCTTCCTCGAAATCTTTTCTAAAATAATCGTTAGTCGCCTTTCGGAAATCTACGATCTCGCTCCGTTCAATTGCCCTTTCATTTTTTTTCTCCTTGTAAGAACCGTTTGAATATAATGGAAATTGAATGGAATGTGCGAATTCTTGATGGTTCCCCAATTTCCAAACAGTTGAATAGAAAGAACGGATCGATTCGGAACGGAATTCTCCATCTTCCAAAAATAGAACGTCAGGCTCATCCACGGCCGTAAATCTTCTATTAAAAGGAATATAATCGTGATCTTGCGGGTGAGAGAAGAAAAGAGTCAGCTCCGCGGATTTTTTCCCCAGTAGGCGAAGAGTGACGGACGGCAAGGTGTCTCCTTCTTTATAAGCGCATAGCTCAATAAGTTCGCCGGAATCCGCAACCCGCCAGGAAAACTTTCTGCACAAGCTTGGTGAAAACCAATCAGGTATGTCGGAAACTTTTCCATTAATCCTAGCGCAGGCCAAGAGAGCCGAGATCATTCCTTCGCCTTGTCGACTTAAAAAAGCGATCCAAGTTTCTTTTTGAACGAATTCTAACGATGGTAAAAACGCTTCCGTCTTACTTTCCGATCGAATAAATTCTACTCCTTGGAGAGGTTCCGAATTCTTCCGAGGCAGGAACTCCTTCCAAAGTTCGATCTTAATCGGCTCTACCTCGGATTTTAAACCATTCACGAAACTTTTCAGAATCTCCGAGACAGGCTCGTTTTCCTTTAACAAACCTACTAATGCCCTAGGACCCGGAATCCATGGACAGGAATTCGGATCCATATCGATACAATGCGAATACCAAAGAGAGTCCGATCGAATCCAACGCACTAGATCCTCATCCAAAATCGGAATAAAGTTTACGGGCTTTCCGGGACGCTTACAAACTTCCAAGAAAAATTCGCGATCTTCCGGAAGTATGAACAGATCGTTTCCGATCGGATAGGTTTTTCTCCAACGAATCAAGAATGCATTCGGATCGTCTAAATCCTCGATTCGCTGAAGCAAAGATTCTACTTCCTTAACCGGAAATAAGAGCCTTCCCTCAAAACGTAAGAAGAGTTCTTGCAAGCGGGTCCGAAAACTAAAATCGATAAACGGATGATCCGGCCAGTCGCCTTCACTTGACCGAAGTCGTTCCCCAGGACACGTCAGTTCTACGAACCTTTCCAGTACGTCGTTGTAACTCATGGCATCAATGTCGCCAAAGTACGGTTTGGCGGTCCGATTGATTAGTTCTATCAATTCCGCCTTATGATCCAAAACGTTCCGCCTAGCCTCTTTCGGCTCCTTCCCTTTCGTAATTTTTTCGGCCAACTCCGAAAGCTTTGTCCAAGTATTAGAAGCATAATATATGTCCGCTCCTAATCCCGATTTTCCGGATACGACTCCACCGACATCTTTTCCTTCTTTCGTTTTTAGCCAGTCCGCATCGCCGGATTTTCTGACTAATTCTTTCTTAATCGCAAGCGAGGTTTTACATTCCTTCGCGGCCATCAATCGAGTCCCGAGAAAGACAGCGTCCACGGGCTTTTTATTCTTGGGATCCCAGTCTCCGGATAGCCATAATGCTGAATCTTCCGGCGACCCGATTCCTCCGCCTACCGCGAGAATCAGATTCGATCTTTTTCGAATTTCTCCGTAAGTGCTTTGGACCAGGTCCTCCAAATCTTCCCAGCTATGATGTCCACCTGCCGCTCCGCCTTCAATCTGCATCATGAAAGTGATATGCGGAACTTTATCAGCAATCCTTAATACTTTTTGAATTTGATCTACAGTGCCGGGTTTAAACGAATTTAACCAAATTCCTAACGAGGAAAATTCCTCCAAAAGTCTAACCGCTTCGTCCGGTTCCGGAATGCCTGCAGAGATCGTTACTCCGTCGATCGGGGCTCCTTCCGATTTGCATTTCTTGACAAGCGGAACTTGAAGATTCCAAAGATAAGCGTCAAGATAAAGGAGGTTAACTATGATTCCTTTTCCGGGTGGAAGCTCTTGACGGATCAACTCCAATCGCTTTCTAAAAAGTTCCTCCGTTACTTGTCCTCCTCCGGCCCATTCGACTACATAACCTTCTTTTGCGGCGGCTATGACTATCTCAGGTTCCACAGTGGATGGGGTCATTCCTCCTCCGAATACGGGAGGACGTCCTGTCCATCGGGAATATCTATTTAGAGGGAACTCCCGTCCATCGGCCAGTTTGCCGAATGTCACCGCATAGTCTTTCCAATCTAGCGGAAATGAAAAAGAATCGGATTTGAGAAAGGCACGAAAGCGCTCCTCCTGTGTAAGGTTCTTTACCAAGAATGAACGGCCTTTTAAGAAAGGCGCGGACAGCTTTTCTACAAAATTACCGGGACCAAATGATAAGAGAAGTTGCTTTCCCTCACTCCCGATAAGAGAAGAAAGAGTTCGATTCCAATCCAATAGATCATGAGCAACCATCGAAGCCAAGTCGTTGGCCAAGTTCGTCGTCGAGGATAAAGTTCTCATATCTTCTCCTTTACGCGTATCATAAAGGGCGATTTCCAGATCTTGCAGCCTAGGTGAAAATCCGATCCTAGCAAAATCGGCTTCGACCATTTTAGGCACTTCAACGAGGAACGGAGAATGAAACGGGATGGAGGCGCTGATAAAATTCCAAGTCCTCACGCCATCGTGTCCGGATCTAGATAGATAATCTCTAAACTTTAATAATGCCTCGGGAGAGCCGCCGAAAACCCGATCACTGGGACCGTTTATCAGACAAAGAAAAACCCTATCAGAAGAATCGACAAAAGTATTATAATTATATAATACTTCCTGCAATGAATCAACTTGCTCGGAAAATCGCATCTGAGCCATAGGAAAAGGAATCTCCCCTTTTTTTGCGAATCGTCGAAGGACTTCAGGATCCACATCCATTTCCGGGTAGACGATTTGTGCGCGAAATATCAGGAAAAAAAGTGCGGAAAAGGTTTTTTCAAAATTATCCAGAAAGATTTCCCGATTAGGAGAAGAGGATAGTAGAAGCCCGGCAAATATCCCTTGGGAATGCCCGTAAATTCCGGCAGTCTTTGAACGAAACATTTTCCAATCCGATTCGTTTCTAAGAAATCTGAATAAATTTCCGGCCTGAGCCGCGAACACGAGAGGAACACTATATAAAGAGGACTTTTGGATCAAATCCTTCGGAACGGCGTCCGGATCAAGCAGCCAAGTACGCAAGTCAAAGCCTTCGGGAAACAGGAAGCCAGATCCTTCTTTCTGAACCTGAGACATACAGGTTCCTAAGGTCGAATAAAGTCGTTGGAAGAATTCCGATCCGTCTCCCTCCGTTTCGTATAATGACATCAATTCGGGTAATGGATTATTACCCTGGCCGGCAAACAATACGCTTATTCGCACATCCTCCGGCAGAAAATTTCGGACTACGTCCCTCGCATCTTCCCGCATAGTCATATCTTCCCGTCTCTCTTTATTCTCCGTAGCTTTCATCACTAATCACCTTTCCTGAAGCCCTAATATAATATTATTTATTAATAATATTATATTAGGATTCCTTTCGATATAATCCTGGATTAAATCTGCGCCTGATTCGAGTCAATCAGTTTGAATTAAAAAACTTTGAACGTCTCGGCTAAATAACCTTCGATAGCCGATTCGTTCAAGAAAATATAATACCTTTAATTTCCGACGGCCCGGAAATTAAAGGTTATAAAAAATAAAAGCCGAATCGTTCAAAATTAATTCGGTTTATAATGATGCTTATTTATTATATATAATATATATTCTATTTTATAATAATATATATTTCCGCACATTGGAATGAGAGGCGTTTAAAGAATGGAGAAATGTGCAATGACTTAAAAATCGTTCCGGTATCTCCTTTTCCGAAAAAGCATTTCCTTATTGCAATAGCATCTTAGAAATCACGACTCTTTGTATCTCGCTGGTGCCTTCGTAGATTTCGGTTATCTTAGCGTCTCGAAACATTCTTTCCACTTCGTAGTCGGTAATGAATCCGTATCCTCCGTGAATTTGAATCGCTTCTTTGGTAACGAACGTCGCGGCTTCGGAGGCGGAAACTTTGCACATCGCAGATTCTAAGGTATAATTCGGCAAATTTTCCTTTGCCCAGGCGGCACGATAGGTAAGCATCTTACTCTGTTCCAATCTAGTAAACATATCCGCTAGTTTGAACTGAATGGCCTGCAGATCCGCGATCGGCTTTCCGAATTGCTTACGATCCTTCGCGTATGATATCGATCTTTCAAACGCTCCTTCCCCGATCCCTAACGCCTGTGCTGCGATGCCTATACGCCCACCGTTTAAGGTTTCCATGCTGATCTTAAAACCTTGATGTTCCGCTCCCAAAAGATTCTCGATAGGGATTCGCACATCGTCCAAAGCGAAAGCCGTCGTATAGCTGCCTCGGATTCCGAGTTTATTTTCGTTCTTTAAAATAACCACGCCTTCCGACTTCAAATCTAATATGAAAGCGGTGACGCCTTTATGTTTCAGGTTTCGATCCGAGGTGGCAAATACGACGCCTGTCCCGAGATGCGCTCCGTTAGTGATGAAATTCTTACTCCCGTTCAGAATATAATAATCGCCTTCCTTCCGATATGTCGTAGTCAGATTGGCCACGTCGCTACCTGCGTCCGGTTCTGTTAGCAGGAAGCAACCGATTTTACGACCTAACGCCAAGTCCGGAAGCCATTTCTCTTTTTGCGCATCCGTTCCGAATCGATAAATCGGATCACACGCAAGGGAGGTATGACCGGAAATCAATACTCCCGTAGAGGCACAAGCTTTCGAAACTTCTTCTATTATAATAACGTAAGAAAGAATGTCCAAACCGGCTCCCTGATATTTCTCGGGTAAGTAACTCCCCAGAAATCCCATTTCGGCAATCTGAGATATAAGATCGTCCGGCATTTTATGTTCTTCGTCGATCTTCGAAGCTATCGGCTTGATTTTCTCTTCCACGAATTCTCGGACACTTTCTCTCAATGTTAAGTGTTCTTCATTCAATTCAAAATTCATAATTTTATCTTCCTTTATTAATACGAAAAACCGTTCATTTAGTTAATGAACGAATACTAATTTGTGTAATTATAAAATCCCTTTCCGGATTTCCTTCCCAAATGCCCGGCTTCGACCATTTTTACGAGGAGAGGACATGGCCTATACTTCGGCTCTTTAAACCCGCTAAACAAAACGTTCATAACCGCAAGGCAGGTATCTAAGCCGATAAAGTCCGCCAACGTGATCGGGCCCATCGGTTGATTCGTCCCGAGTTTCATCCCTTTATCGATTTCTTCCGGTTTTCCGACTCCCTCATAAACGGCAAAAATGGCTTCGTTAATCATGGGAATCAGTACGCGGTTAACTATGAACGCAGGATAGTCTTCCGACACGCAGGACTCCTTTCCTAGCTTATCCACAAGCGTTCGAGCGGTTTCATAAGTGCTATCGGAAGTATTATGGCCGCGAATGATCTCCACCAATTTCATCATAGGGACCGGATTCATGAAATGTAGTCCGATCACCTTTTCGGGCCGACTTGTCGCAGAAGCGATTCTAGTTATCGAAATGGAGGAAGTATTCGATGCTAGTATAGATTCTTTCTTCGCAATCTTATCTAGTCGTTCAAATAAGCTTATTTTAATTTTTTCGTCTTCGCTAACGGCTTCGATGATACAATCCGCATCCTCTAACTCTTCGAGGTCGTTGATTTTGTTGATCCTGGAAATAGCCGCCTTGATCTCCGATTCGGGAAATAATCCTTTCTTCGCAAGTCTCCCCAAATTTTGCTCTATGCTACCGATCGCTTTTTCCAACTGCGGTTCGCTGATGTCGAATAATTGTACATGATAACCGCTCTGCGCCAACACTTGCGAAATTCCCGAACCCATTTGCCCGGCACCCACTACCCCTAACCTAATCATAATTCTCTCCAATAATAATATTTCGATTCGTTAATCCCTAATTCGTTTAACAAAAGAAGAACCGTACGGAAATCCCGGATTCGCGAATCAAATACGATTCTAAAACTTGGGAATTCCGCACGGGTGATAGCCACTTTAACGATACCTTTTTTTTGCCTCTGGATCGGTTTTTCGAATATTTAGCGATTTGAATGTCAAATCGGATCCAAAAGTGAGATGACTTCATTAGAATCGAATATAGCGACATGATGACAAAAAATATTCGTCTATAATTAATATCCATACTATCCTGACCGCTAACCTTAAGAACTAATAGGACTATACTTGTCCTGCGGTGAGAAAGCTTGAATGTATCGGCTCGAGTTGATAAATAAACTTGAACGTTTCGGCTAGAGATTCACATTTACTCGTTCGTTGAATTCTTTTGCTTTCGCTCAAAATAGAAACTGGAAGCATTGCTTTAAGAGGAATTGGAATGAAGAATTCCCTGTATATTTGGGACTGCCATGTTTTATTTGCAGCTTGGGAAGAAACAAGCGCGATGCATAGTCTATATGCCGCGTCCATACTCATTTCAGTAGAAAGACCCGCTCGCCTTTTCCTTCCGAACGAACCTGCAATCGAGTTCACGGGCGTTTTCATTCCGCCTAATCAAATGTATCGCGAAATGGCTAAGCAAACCCACGTTTTGAATTTAAATATAGATCCGGATTCGCTGCTCTTCGAAAGGATCGCAGGTAGTTTAAATGCGGGGATTCAAGTCTTTGACTCTAACAAAATTCCGAATCTGTCGGAAATCGTAAAGAAAGCCATGTCGGAGGACACCACTGACGCTGAAGCATTTATCATATTACAGAATTTAGTTAATACGATTTTCGGATCGATTTTACCTTATAAAGAATCGAAAGCTTTGGATAATCGGGTTATGACGGTCGTGAATCATTTACATTCACTTGCGCACATACCGCATCCTCAAGAAATCAAACTCGGACATCTAGCTAAGCTAGTAAACTTATCCGAAGATAGATTCAGACATTTATTCAAAGAAACCCTTTTCATTTCCGTTAGAAAATACTTATTAAATTTAAGGCTCAAAGTAGCCGCCAAGAATATGCATAGATGTTCGAATCTAACCGAAGCGGCTCATATTGCGGGCTTTTCCGACTCCGCTCATTTTAGCAGAACATTCAGAACGACGTACGGTCATAGACCTTCAGTCGTTTTTCGAAAATCAAAACGAACTCGCATTCGATCAATCGACGAATCATTGACGGGAATTTGACCGATATTAATTCTCCCCTCCGGTAGATAATGTCCATAGGATATCTTACGTTCTACAGGAAAAAGATTCCAGCCGACAGTCTCTTCTATAGGAAGAGTGCGTAGATTTAAAACTGAAGGGATTTTGACCTAAACTTCGTCGAAAAAAAAGTATGCTTCTTACATGATTATGTAAGAGACGGAGAAATATTGTTGAAATATTGTTTCTCGTCGCTACTGTTTTTCTCTCTTCCTTTATTAATGCAGATCGGATTTCGATAATATGGATTTGTTTCAGTGCAATTTTTATTTCTTTGGATCCGCTTTAGCGAGCTCCTTCGGACTCTTCGTCTCACAATTCTTCCTTTCTCTTAAAGAAAGAACTCGTCCCGCTCTTCACCTGGGTTTATTCAGCTTTTCTTTCTTTTTATTTCACTTAGGTTATGCTATCGGCTTCAGCTCTTCTGCCGAATGGACGGTTTATCATAGATTAATCGTCATCCCGTCATCAATGGTCATCTTTATCGAGATCCTAACCTTTTTCTTTTATTTTCCGGAACCAAAGGGAGTGAAGATCGGAAATGCGATTCGGATCGCTCTATACGCGATCGCATCGGTCTTCGGCGTTTATTATATTTATTCTTCCTTAAAAGCTCCAAAGGCGTACAATATCGGAAGTCATTATTGGGATTTCGAAAGTCACGCGTTCTATAAATGGTTTTCACTTTTTATCCTTTTATTGACTTTGTTTTTCATTGTAGCCGGAGTTTGGCGAGTTTTCGTATCCAAGGGGAAAGAAAGAAGAGCGGTTATTTATTTTCTTATAGGATTCTGCATCGTTGGAGTTCTTCCGGGAATCATGAACTCCCTTAGCAGGGACGGTTCGGTATCAAGAGCCTCTTACCAGCAGACTACCGATTTGTCGTTAGTAATCGGCTTATTTTTAATCGTCATTCTTTACGCGAACGTGACGAAAGAGAGAACTACGATTTTGAGCAGGATCACTGCCATAACAATGGCAACCTGTCTTTTAACGCTGCAACTCGTAGGATATTTCGTCTTAAACGGCTATGACGAATCTTTCGATCAAATTCGAAACCAAGAAATCAAAGCCATTGTCAACGATGGAGAAACTCCCGAAGGATTGATCTACTTGACTTCTTATACCCCGAAGTCGGATAAATTCGATTTTCCTTATAAAAAAGGGAATGTTTCCTTAAATACCCGCTCGGAGTTCGAGATTCGTTTTACCGATCTCCGCATTTCACTTTGTAATCTTGGAAATTTAGAAGGAAAAGAGCGATGGAAAAAATCGCAAACCATCCTGGAGGAGGCGCCTCCGGAATTCTTCGTTTACAAAACCGGAATTAAGGAATTCTTAACTTTGAAAAAAGAATCGAAAGTTTCCGATTCGGAAATGGCTTCATTCTTAAATATGCTCTCGGATCGATTAAGTGTTATCCGAAGTAAATATCTTCACCTTCCGAACAAAACCGACAAATCCGGCCTCCTTAATCTATTGAAAGATAAAGACCCCTCAATTTCGGCAGGGTTAGCCGCTCTGAAACGAAGTTTGGAGACCGAATCTTTTGATGCCGGCGGGAACGTTTCCGAGAAAATTTTGCTACCGATTTCCCCGATGACGGAACCGGGGAAGAGGATTTATCGGATTCTGAAATCGAATCATGGAGAAGGCGGAAGCGATACGTTCACGGTTTCTTATATGTATAAACGACCCGATAATGAATCTCTCTTCGAGGTCGGCTTTCAATACGGCATGTTGAGAAGCTTCAATCATATCCCGTCTCTGATATTCGTGTATTCGCTCATAGCGGTTGTTCTTGTCGTCTCGATCGGTTTCAGATATTTCTTCCGATTTGCCTTAATCATTCCATTAAACGAAGTAGTCGACGGATTACAAGCTATCAACGCCGGGGATTTAAATTATAGATTGCAGCCCAGAGTTGAGGACGAAGTGGGTTTTATAGCGAGGTCATTCAACCGGATGGCGCGATCCATTCAAGCGGGACGAAAACGTTTAGATAAATATGCAAAGGAGTTAGAGCATAAAGTAAAAGAGCGCACGATCGAACTGGAAAATACTCTTAGCGAAGTGCGGGAACTAAAACGTTTACAAGACGGGGATTTTTTTCTTACTTCTCTATTAATCAAACCCCTTGGATCTAATAAATCCGAAAGCAGAGACGTTAAAGTCGATTTCTTCCTAGAACAAAAAAAGAAATTCACGTTTAAAAACCGAGAGGATGAAATAGGCGGGGACCTCAACGTTTCGAATAATATCCAACTAAATGGACATCCGTACGTCGTGTTCCTGAACGGAGACGCAATGGGAAAATCGATGCAAGGGGCCGGTGGAGCGTTAGTCTTAGGCGCGGTTTTGGAATCCATAGTCGAGCGGACCAAAAATGTGGAGTCTGTTCGTTCAAAATCGCCGGAACGATGGCTGAAGGATACTTTTATAGAACTTCATAAAGTATTCGAAAGTTTCGAAGGTTCGATGCTCGTCTCTTGCATGATGGGTTTAATCGACGAAACCACCGGATCGCTACTTTTTATAAATGCGGAGCATCCTAGGGCAGTCCTTTACAAAGATGAAAAGGCTAGCTTTATCGGAGACAAATTCAACTGTCGCAAATTAGGTACCACCGGAATCGAGGGAAAGATTCGGATCGAAACGTTCCAATTGTCTCCTGGTGATAGTATTATCGTAGGCTCCGACGGCCGGGACGACATTCTAATCGGTAATGCATCCGACGGCAATCGGATCATCAACGACGATGAGGAACTTTTCCTGCGAATGGTGGAAGAAGGAGAAGGAAATCTAAATAACATTTATGAGGCGATATTGCGCGAAGGAGAATTGATCGATGATATTTCTATGATTCGTTTATCATACAAAGGCGGAGCCTTAATAGACAATTCCGTTGATGGAGATTTTTCTAATCGAGTAAAAGAATTATTATCCGCTGCCAAAAAGGCCGAAAACGAGGAAAACTTAGTGGAGGCGATAACCATCCTCGAGAAAATCGAAGCTCTTGATCCGAGAGTGCCGAGAGTAAAGAAAAAATTAATCAAGCTTTTTCTCAAGAATGGAAAGTATGATCAAGCGGCCCGCTACGCCGAAGACTATCTTCAATTGCGACCTATCGATAACGAAATTCTTTTCATCTCTTCGGTAATTGCAAGAAAGGTGGGAGAACTCAACAAGGCCGTCGAATTAGGAGAAAGACTGAGATTAAGGGATCCGGAACATTTAAATAATCTAATAAGCCTCTCAAGAGTTTATATGACTTTGAAGAATTATGGAAGAAGTAAAATCCTACTTTCCGCAGCTCTAAAAATTAATCCGAAGTCGGAGACGGCTTTAAAATTATCGAATACATTAAACAAAATTACGTCCAACTCTTAGAAAATAAAGTTTTTCAAGGCGTTAAAGGATCGATTTCTTTTAAAAAATAATCGATCGGCCTTCCTCTTAAACGGTCAAAAAAGCCTGCCTTTGCGGTATAGCTGAAAGAAAATTTGTCAATAAATTTATTTAACGTTGATAAAAATGCTCTTCCTAATTGTTGTGATAATAAATGGAGGAAAAGCAGTTGTATAGAAATTACGCAGCCCTATTACTTTCCTTGATTCTACTCTCCGATTGCAATCAAGCGAGCCGACTCTCCTTAGACTCTTCCAGCGCCACCGGCCTCTTATTGGATCAGGCTTTGTCCGGTTTAACCTATGCCACTCAAAGTTCTCAATCCGTTAATGATTCTTGGGCCTGCCCCTCCCTGACAAATTGCCAGAATGTCTACGACACTCAATTCGTGTTATCCGACACCCTAACAATTACGGTGTCGGCGGTGACCGGAGCCTCCGTTCTACGATTATCCGTTTACGGTCCCGGAAGCGCGCTAAGCGGAACGAATTTAATAAACGGCAGCGTCAATGACAGAACCTGTCCGTCTCCCCCCACAAATTCGAATCAAAACGTAGGCGATTCCATCTCGCTTCCTATTTCTACTTTAGGGGTTTATCGAATAGCCGTGGGTAGGGATTGGGGATCGAGTGCAGGTTCAAGCGGCACATATACTCTAAAGTTGAGTACGACAAAGAGCAGTATGACAAGTTTACTTAAAACTGTTACAAATACGGCGACACTTTCATCCGGGATGCAGTGCCCTTAACGATTAATTCACTTTATAGATTTCGAATTAATTTTTCCTACTCCATTCCGAGTTGTCTCATTTGATATTGTAATTTTCCTCTCGAAATTTTCAAAAGACGTGCAGCTTCCGATTTGTTTCCTGCACATTGACTTAATGCCGATTCGATTAATCTTCTGGAATACATGGAAACTAACGGTTCAAAGCCGGCTATATATGCGCTATTGGTAACCGGAGCTAAGGATGTATTTTCCGATTTTGAAATTTTCAATTCCACTATTTCGGGAGGGAGATCCGACACGTTGATCGTATCCCCTTTAAAATGCACAAGTGTGCGAATAATACAATTTTCCAATTCTCGAATATTCCCCGGCCAAGAAAATTGCAAAAATAAATCCATCACTTCTTCGCTAATTGAAGGCTTTTCAATTTCCATCTGTTTAGAATAGTTTTCTAAAAATCGATTCGCTAAAAACGGAATATCGGACCGCCTCTCCCTTAAAGGAGGTATGTTGATTTCAAAAACGTTAATACGATAATACAGATCTTCTCGAAAAGTTCCCTTTGAGGCCATTTCCTTTAGATTTCGATGCGTTGCAAAAATAATCCGACATTCCGCGTTTAATTCCACTCTACCTCCGACGTTCTTATACTTTCGTTCCTGCAAAAGTCTTAATATTTTCGGCTGAATTTCAAGAGGCATTTCTCCTATTTCATCAAAAAATAATGTTCCTCCTTTAGCTTCCGTGACAAGGCCCGCATAGTCCGATTTCGCGTCCGTAAAAGCTCCTTTGGAATGTCCAAAAATCTGACTCTCCCAAAGATTCACAGGCACTGCGGCACAATTGATAGGAACAAACGGCTGGTCGCTTCCTCTACCCAGTTCGTGAATAAACGCAGCGATTATCTCTTTTCCGGTTCCCGTCTCTCCGGTTATCAAAACAGGTTGCTCTTTGTTGGCAATTCGCTCCACTCGATCCACGACTGCCTGCATGCTTCTGCTAGCATAAATAAGCGTCTTATTGACTAGATTTCTTTCTTGCGGAACCGCATCATAAATCGAATCTCTTTCTAAAATCGTCCGTTCGAGGTTGGAAGTGTACTGCTGCAATTCTTGGCGAGCTTCTCTCATCGCGTTAACCATTGAGTTGAAGGCCTTAGTAAGAAGACCGATTTCATCCCGATTGCGCACTTCGACTTGAACGGATAATTCTCCGCCTTCCACTCGATCTACTCCTTGCAATAGCTCCAAAAGCGGATTAAGGATTGAGATTTTCATAAATATCAAGAACCCGACGACTAAAATAAAAAGACTCGCTATTAATCGAATAGCCCAATCCAGAATATAATGATGTATGAAATTACGATACGATTCATAGCTGAAACCGACTTCGACTTTTGCAGTTTCGTTTCGATAAACGACGATCGGTTTTCCGTCTGCGGATATAAAATATGATCTGGACCCGACCGTCACGTAGGGCCGGTCGGAAGAAATAGTATTCCTAGGATTTTCTAAAATATTGGATATGAAAATCAGATTCTTTGTGCCGGGAAGAGATTTTAAATCCGCTATGCGAGCAAATTGAAGACTGTCATATTCGTTTTCAATCGAATGACTTAATCCCCCAAGCATCACCTGCGAAACGGAAAGCGCCATTGCAAGAACGATAGTAAGAATTCTCACGGCTAAAGAAGT
This sequence comes from Leptospira broomii serovar Hurstbridge str. 5399, assembly GCF_000243715.2. Lineage (NCBI taxonomy): Bacteria > Pseudomonadati > Spirochaetota > Leptospiria > Leptospirales > Leptospiraceae > Leptospira > Leptospira broomii. Next base: position 27,110 of record NZ_AHMO02000010.1, on the reverse strand, counting down.
CTGAAGATTTCCGTAGCTGACGAAAAAAACATGAAACACGAAAAAGCCGGCGATTACGGAAATTGCAAATACATTCACAAATACGTAGGCGTTTACTTGTCCCAAACGAAACAGTGCGAGAAACACGGTAGGCACAATGAAGGTAAGGAAAAAAGCGAAAAGAATCCCGATCAGTGCGATTCTTTTCTGACCTTGGTTCCGCAAAATTTGAACGACCGCTACTATAACGATTCCGAATGAAAGAAGCAACGAATAGAATGCTACGATTCGACCTTGAAACGTGGCCGTTAAATCCCAATAATGGCCGTTAAAGTGAAACGTTTTACTTTCTTGTCTTGTTTCCCAATAGAACCAAGCGGACACGGCAAAACTAACCAGAAGCTCGACTTGAAAAATAATATTCGAATTCTTTATGAAAATTTTAGATGGGAATTTGAAAAAAAAACCCTGAAAAAAAACGGCTGCGAATAGAGACGCAGTCACCGAAATCCATCGGTGCTGCGCTCCTCTCGGATCTAATTCAACTGAAGCATAAACGCAGGCCGAATATAAAAAAGCTAAACATACAAAAGAAATCGTTAGCTCTTTTATTCCGGAAATTTTATTTCGAACTTCGAGGCAATATAACACGCCAAGCAAACTAAGCAACACCGCTATTAAAAATGATAAAGTCAGAAATTGCAGATACATGAAAAAAGAGTTTTCAAATTAGCATTCTTTCTAAGAAGATCAAGCAGCAATTTTATAAAGTCCAAATCTCTAGAGTAAATATTTTAATCTTTCGTTTTTTTAGAAAAGTATGCCTCTAACCTTTCGCGGATATTCGTTCGTACATCCAGATAAAAAAGTCCATAGTCGGCGATATGATAATTTTTTTTATTTCCTCTACGAGACTCGTACTCCGGATTCGAAGGCAGATCGACTTGCAGCATTTCGTCCTGGCATTTGGTCCTAACGTAATTTCGATCCACATGAGAGAATCCGATTCCAACCCCTCCTTTATGAAACTCTTTCGAGGTTTCGGAGCTATTCAAAATCCAATTCACCGGATTAACGCAAATCCCGCCCACATATCGCTCAGCAGGAAGAGCAAAATCGCTAAGTTGCGAGCCCCATTTTTTCGAGTTCCAGCTTACGTAACATCCGATGTCTTTGGGGCCCTTGCATATTTTCAAATTCGAGAAATCCGAAGAATGAATCGACCAACCTGGTAGATATGCCGCAACGAAATTGGAGACCTTTCTTTTATCCAAATACTCCTTTAGGACCGAGATCAACATCATAGAACCTTGGCTATGACCCGCAATAAAGAACGGCCTTCCTTTGTTATAGTGTTTTAAATAATATTCGAATGCGCTTAACACGTCCCTTCTTGCGATTGAGAAGGCCTGCTCACCGCTTCCCGTCTCATCTACAAAAGAATAAAGTACCGCCTGCCTGTATCGGGGCGCATAAATTCGCGCCGATTCGTTAAATACGGAAGCTTGCAATTTCAACGGCGAAATCCCATAGACGATTAAGTTACTACCGATCTCCGCATTCCAACCCTCCCCTTTGATGAAAGTAGTAGGATGAACAAAAAAAACATCTGCCTTCGCTTGATCCTGTAAGTTTTTAAACTCGGGGGAATTCGGGACCTCGTCCGAATCGTCTTTGATCGAAGGAAGGGCCGCCCAAGATTCCTGCTTAGAATAATCCGGAGCTGCAGGAACTTTATTTTCTTGGAATGAACCTGACGGCTTGATCCAATATAAAAATAAGGAAGTACAATCTGTTAAAAGCAAGCCGCACAGCAGCAATTGTAAATATAAAGTATTTTTCATACTATGAATGTTCCCTTTTACCGAAAGCTTATAGCTTCCGAGTAAGTCTTTTAATAGGGAGCAAACTGCAATAAGTATGCCATATAATCGAGACATTCAAAGCTAGTCGAAACCTTGCTTTAAACCCGTTTTACGATTTCCAATCGATCTAACCTGATTGATTTCGATCAGATGAAGTTTTCAATCGATTAAAATGAGTCACAAGCATCGAGGCAAAAATCTAAATACTTGATCCTCTCAACTATTCCGCATCAGTATTTAATACAATTGTTATATTAAATAGATTTTTTGCTCGGCATGATACTTGCTTTGATGCTCGTAAACCCAGGCCGTATAAAACGTAGGACTGGTGAGGATGAAAAAATGTTGAAGAGAATAACTCTGTTATTGCCTCTACTAGTAGGCAGTTTCTTTTTTGCAGGAACGAACGAACTGGATGCGGCTCGATGCCAAACGACTGGTTTTTTATTAAAAACAACCGCTTGTTCTTATTCCAGTACGCTAATCGAGGCGTTACCAGGCACCTTTCGTAACGTTAAATACCAAGTACCTGAAGGAACTCCGCCTGCCGGGGGTTGGCCGGTGGTGGTGGTGTACCAAGGTTCTTTCTTTCCGGTAGAATTTACTAGAACCGAGGGAACACCGTTCGGAGGATATTATGAATTACAAGTGATTGAACGTATGCTCAATAACGGATTTGCAGTCATTGCTCCCGATGCTGCTGCGGATTTGTTTTGGGAAACCAATCTTCCTGGATTTTCGATTGCTTACGAACTGTCGGGTGATTACCGATACTTAACTAATTTATTTGCGGCAATTCGAAAAGGAACTTTCGGGCCGATTAATCCCAATAAAAAATTTGCTACGGGAGTCTCTAGCGGAGGATATAATACTAGCAGAATGGCAGTCTCTTTTCCGGGAGAATTTAAGGCCTTAGCGATACAGTCGGGATCTTATGCGACCTGCGGCGGCCCCTTATGCATAGTACCAACCTTACCTGCAAATCATCCACCAACGTATTTTCTTCATGGCTGGCTTGATATCGTAGTTCCTTGGTGGACTATGGACCTATATTACGAAAAACTCCGATCTCAAGGAATCCCTACCGGCCTGTATACGGACTATTTCGCCGGACACGGTTGGTTCTCCGCTTCCCCCGATAAAATCTACGCTTGGTTTAACCAGTATCGTTAATACCTTTCTGAAGAGCTCGACATTCAATCGTGTCGGGCTCTTTTAAATAGCCTTTCGAGGATAATTATGAAATTCTTTATCAAAACGAACCTTTTATTTGCATTAATTCTTCTTCCGGCTTTACCTCTAATACTTTCCATAATATTACTCTCCCAGAAATCTCAATCGTCTCTTTCTATCGAAGAAGAAACGGAAGAACTTGAACTTAGCTCTTTAACTCCCCGCGAAACGGAATCTACAAAAGCGGAGAATAGAGATTTTTTTAGTTCGGATAAAGTATCCGAACTAGCTAAAATGACTTTAGTAAAGATTCCATTCGCGCATCTGTCATTGAGCGGAATGCGGGATAATTTGGAGGATAATATCTTTAAGCCGAATCCGGACCCAACTCGCATCGAAGAGATAAAATCCTTTCATGAAAAACTAGATTATCTCGAAGGAAAGGAAAGAGCTGTCGGATTAACCCTATTTGAGGAGGAAGAATTCATTTCCCTTCAATTGAAGAAAAAAAAAGACCTTCGAGAGGTCCTAAAAAATTCTTACGAACAGTTTAAAGAAGGGCTTTCCGAAGAGCAAAGAAAAGAATTCAATTTGCAGATACAATCGATCGACGATTCGATCTTAAAACTTTCGAATAAAGCTTCGAGAAGCGAATAATCCTATGCGTTGAAACGGGCTAGTGCGCCCGTTACGCTAACTCCGTCGAATTGTAAATTAGGGACCCTAAAAACATTTTTCTAAAACGATGCAGTGAACACTGGCCCGATCGCCCAGCCTCTATTGAAAGATAATAATATTTCCGGCTCTGCATACAGGTATGTCGCCATAATTCCAGCATTCGGATGAAAGAAGAATGCTAGCGTCGCCGAAACGTTCCAAGCTCCTTGAGTGAAATTTCTCCTCGCATTGATCGTAAGACTCAGGAATTTCTTATAATCGAAGAAGAATACCATTCCGACGCTCCGCCCTTGCCTCTGAATCGGAATCATTGAATCTACAATACTTGCAGAACCGGTTCCTTGGCCGTACCAAGCATCCTGCAGAGCTCCTGGGTTCTGCGGGTATCCGTTTTGTTGAGCTTGTATCGCCCCGGCAGCCGTCCTTACGTTAATATGATAATAGTTCCCTGCATATTGGAAATAGGGCGTAATATTCCAACTCTGGATGGGTAATTTTATCCGGAGCCCGGCCTTACCGATATCCGAGTTGTATCCATCATCCGCATCGATGACCGGAAACGATTCATAAAAACTATTTCCGGCCGTCGTTCCGACGACATTACGTACTTTATAATATGCTCCAAATGCACCGTAAGCTACGCCTATCATCGGCTGTACGTATTGACTGAATTTGAAATAGTAATCTAAACTCGTTGAGTAAATATTTCCGCCCGCATGTCCTTCCGCGATATTGACTCCGATAGGCGGTTTATTTAACGGTGAGAAATTTACGTCTACTCTCGCATAGGCTGCTTGAAATACGAGCTGGTCGCTCAGTATCATGAATTGAAATCCTTTTTGAGGTCCATAACCGTTTAATCCTAAATCCAATGATCCTGATTGCGTTAAGCCGGTCGCGCTTCCTAAGGATGGGATTTCCCTCTGTCCATTAATCGGGTTTACGTAATTAAAAGGAAGTTTTGTCTGTAATTGCAGGTCGAACTGGCCCGCCATCGCTCCCAAAAGAATTCTCCACTTTTTATCTTTATCGTCGGCGACAGGTTTGGATTCTTCCGCCGAAATTGGTAATCCGGTAAGCGTAAATAATCCTAAAATGATTATAATCCTCATTAAATTTTCTTTAACTTTTTCTCGCATCATACTTCTCCTCGATCTATTTTTGAGAATGCCTCGAATGCTTGTTAAAGCACAGGAAGTCATCCCTCCCTAAGCAGGTTCCGTGCCATGCGAAAATTATTGATAAGAGTAATGTAAACCTAGCCGTACGAGGCTAATGAGAGATTTTCGATCGGAGCCGATTGAAATTGATCGACCGTTTTTTTGCGAATCGATTGAAAACAATCAGATCGATACGAATTCGAAAATCCGTTCGATTTAAAATGAGGATTCGGACCAGAATTATCAACATATCCGAATCGGACCCGTCTTTTTTAAAACAATCGTATTGGTACGCTTCCTGCAAAAGTATCTGCAAGACTTTATGGATCTAAAACTTACATTCTTTTCTTTCGGTTCGTTGATCGTATGCGTTTTTACCGGAGTGCTGAGTACTTTTTTATTAGGTATTCCGGGAAGATCCAAGTCCAGCACGTATCTGGGTACCTCCTTCGCGTTTCTTTCAATTCACGCATTTGCATTCGTAACCGCTTATAGCTTAAATTCACCTACCGCCGCTTACCATCGCTGGCTTATTCTTTTCGTCATTCCCGCATTCGTATGCCTAACACAATTTTTCCTACACTATCCAGTATTAACGAACCGTAAATTCTCCTCTGCACTACTATGGACGCAGACCGTCATATGGATCGGCTTCTCAGCATACTATATTAATGCTACATTATCCTTAAAGCCCGTATTCGATTTCACTGAACAAATTTGGACATTCGGCTTAATTAACGAAAATAAACTTTTAGGAATTCTGATACTTAGCTACTGCTCCATCATGATATTCATCGGGATACGAAGATCCTGGTTAAACAAACAAATAGGAAAAGGATATGTGACCTCCTTATTCTTATTATTTTTTATTCTTCTAATTCTTCCGGCCGTAGTCGCAAACGCTATGAGTCGAGCAGGAATCATCTCCAGGGCGACATTCCTGACGATCTATACATTCTTCATCATTCCCGGAAGCTTTATAATTTTAGTTTTATATATTAATACTACCGAAGACAAAACGAGATTCTTGAATCGAATTACCGGGATATGCTTGGGAACATTTCTGCTCATACAATATTGGTTAGGCCTAGCTTCCGTTGCCAGACAGGAAGAAACATTTGATTTAGCTAAATTGAGAGAATCTGAAAGTTCGGTTTTTCTGAAAAACTTTCCTGTCGGAATTTTGTATGCGATTGAAATTTCCGGAACAAACAAGGTTGCACGTTCGCTGGACGCTTCTCTTCCCGTGCCGACGATCAAAGGGAATGAATTCAAAAGGCAGGCTTTAGAAGATGTAGATTCGTTCTTTCCTAAACATGTAGATCGTTTCTTTCTTTCCGACGAATCCAAGAATCCCTGGTCGGTATCCTATCGTTTCAATATTAAGGATTCTGCAAACCTTTATGAAGTCGGCTTTCCTTACGAATCATACAGAGAATACATACATGAAATTGTCATCTTGCATGTATATATATTAGCTGTTACCATCGTCACGATACTTATTGGATTCAGATTTTTTTTCAAAGGAACTATCTGGAATCCTCTTAAAAACCTTTTGTCCGCGATTGAAAGGATTAACAAAGGCGATCTCTCCACCAAAATACCTGTTCGTATTCAAGACGAAATCGGCTTCCTATCCATTTCGTTTAATGGGATGGTGGCAACGATTCGGGAGGCACAGACGGCTTTATCCGTTTATGCGAATACGTTAGAAGACCAGGTAAAGGAAAGAACGTTTCAACTTACTCAGCTTTTGGAGCAACAGCAAGGGGATTATTTTTTAACCTCCCTGCTTCTCAAACCTTTCGGAATCGAAAAAATTGAGAACGGGAGAATAGCATTCGAATCGTTCATACGTCAAAAGAAACAATTTACGTTTAAAGGTCATGACTACGAAATCGGCGGGGATCTTTCGATGGCAGAAACTCTCACCATTGGCGGTAAGAGTTGTAGCGTATTTATCAATGCGGACGCGATGGGCAAATCCATTCAGGGAGCCGGAGGAGCTATAGTTTTAGGTTCCATCTTCGGTTCCATCCTAAATCGGACAAAACTTTTCGAAGATAAGGTAAACGAAATCACACCGCAGAGATGGCTAAAATCCACCTTCTTAGAACTTTCCAAAATATTCGAAATATTCGATGGAACGATGCTTGTTACAGCGGTAATAGGAATCATCGAAGAAGATTCAGGGAAAGCCTATATAGTCAATGCCGAACACCCTATTCCGATTCTCTATCGAAATGGCAAGGCTTCGCTATTACATACGAAGCACTTTTTTAACAGGATGGGCGTACCTCAGGATTCTTCCGAAGCCTTCATAATCCAATCATTCCAGCTACGATCCGGAGACTGCCTTATTATCGGCTCGGACGGAAAAGACGATCTTATAGCGGGACGTTCCGATGATGGGAACAATATTATTAACGGAAGTCCGGAGACGTTTTTAAGCTGCATCGAGGAAGCGAAAGGCGATCTCAATGAAGTTTACGAGAAAATTAAGAACCACCTCTTCGATGATATTTCCATTCTAAAAATAGAATATACTTCGAATCCTGAAATTAACCTTCACATCGGAGGATTCCAGAAAAACCGGATTAAACTGTGAAATAATAGAAGATTATTAAAAATATTTAGGAGAAAAAAAAATGCAAGGCGGATTTCTGTTAGAGACGGTATTGCCGTTCTCTTTGTTCATAATTATGTTTGGAATGGGCTTATCTTTAACCGGTAAGGATTTTGCAAGGGTGGCATTATACCCGAAAGCCGTTATGGTAGGTCTACTGGCTCAATTGATACTCTTGCCGATTTTAGGCTTTTGCGTGGCAGTAATTTTTCATTTGGAACCTTTATTGGCCGTCGGCTTAATGGTTTTATCCTGCTGTCCGTCTGGTCCAACCTCGAATATGTATTCTTACTTGTTCCATGGAGACGTTGCGCTTTCGGTTACCTTAACGGCGCTTATCAGTATTATTAAACCTTTTACACTTCCTTTTCTAGCTTACTATTCGATGGTTTATTTTATGGGAGAAGGAAAAGCGATCAATCTACCTATCTTAAAAACTATCCTACAATTGTTTACTATCACCGTATTGCCGGTCGTGTTAGGAATGTCGGTCAAACGCTGGGCTCCGAAATTTGCGCTCGGTTTCGAAAAACCGATTAAGTATTTTTCTATGATTATTTTGTTCCTAATTATAGCGGGCATAGTTAGACAAAACTGGGAGAATATGCTCGGATTCTTTGCGCTTAGCGGCGCCGCAGCATTAACGATGAATTGTTTATGCATCATCGTCGGATTTCTTCTCGGTATTCTTCTGCGTTTGAGCCGACCTCAAGCGATTACCATCGCGTTCGAATTAGGCATACAAAACGGGACGACCGCGCTCTTAGTAACGGGAACTATCCTTATGGTTCCTACCATGACTATTGTTCCGATTACTTACAGTTTATTAATGTTTTTAACTGCTCTCATTTTCGGGCTAATTATGGTTAAACGAAATAGAGACGCCAGAGCTGCCGATCTTTCGGAAACCGTAAGTTAGCGGGTTTTAAAATCCACTATCGAATGAATGTAGATACTTATGTCGAGTTTAAAGAAAATCGGGAGCTGCGGGCCCCGATTTCGTTCGTCTCCACGATAAAAACCGGATAATAGAATCCTTTTTTGCAACAAAGGATACGGTTCTGGCTCTTATTTACCAAGCGACAGGACAACGGGTTTTACCCAATTTGTAAACGAAAGCGAAAAAGGAGCCAATATGGAAGAAACGATTAAGTCGAAAGAAACGCTCGGAAGCGTTCGAGAAATTCTTTCCAAGAAAAGTTTTGATAATCCGACGTATAAAGGTGTTCTCTATTTTATAAGAGATATTACGATCTTTGCATTTACTATCTTTCTACTTTGGAACGTGGAATCTTGGTATATTCTGCCGTTTCTCTGGATTCTCGTAGGATTATCGATATCCTCCCTCTTTATCATCGGCCATGATGCCGCGCATGGCGCTCTATTCAAAAGCGAAAGACTTTCTTATTGGATCGGGCAAATCGCGATGTTACCTTCGCTTCATGCTTATACTCAATGGGCTTACGGTCATAATAGGATCCATCACGGACATACTATTAAACTGAAAGGGGACGTCGTTTGGCACCCCGTTAGTCCGAAGCAATATAAAAGGTTCGGCTTATTACGCAAAGGATTTCATAGAATCGCATGGTCGGCATTCGGTGGAGGAATTTATTATCTCGTCGAAATTTGGCTTAAGGGAATGGTTATTTTTACCGCACCTTTAAAGGAAGCCCTCCGCGATAAAATCATCATGCTGACCTTTGCTTTCGGATCGGCTGCGGCGGTCTTTTATTTCGGCGGAAGGACGGCAAACGGTTTCGACTCTTCCTTGGGTGGCTGGTTTTTACTAAAAGTCTGGTTCCTTCCATTTTTATCCTGGAACTATTTCATCGGAATCACCGTCTACGTTCATCATATTCATTCGGAGATCCCCTGGAAGGAAGCCAAAGATTGGAGTCCTTTCTACGGACAAATGATGGGAACGATAAATTATCATATACCCGGCTTCTTGAATTTCTTTTTACACAATATCTTTCTTCATTCCCCACATCACGTTCATATGAAAATTCCTTTCTATCGATTAGGACATGCATTACAGGAAATGAAAGTTCATTACTCTTCGTTTATACTGGAGAGAAAATCGATTTTTAAGGATTATTTTCAGTCCACCTCCCGATGCAAACTGATGGATGAGAAAACAGGCTGCTGGATGACCTATAGCGAAGCGTTTAACGACGAAGATGAATCAGAGTTAAAAGCTGCGGTCAATATAAGTTAATACCTTGGCTTCTTCCCGCATGTCGATTTACAAAGGGTCCGACGTGCGGAAAGCCGATGTCCAATAAACGAATCCGATTCACGATGGACGGTTTATTTGAGTAAGGCTCTCGTCTGAATATCTCCGAAGCCGTTCGAAATACGTTCCAATCCCTTCCTTAGCACGCTTCACCTCCTTTTAATAAAGGACTCGTAATTCAAAATATTATAATATAACTCATAACCGTCCTTCTCTTATTTTCCAACCAATTTGCCATATAGGCTGCTTCCTATTCCTAAAGAGGATCAGTAATGTTCGCAACCGGTGAACGGTAGAATTCTTACAAATGAGTAGCCATTCTTAAAGACCGCTTTCCGCAGATTTCAAAAACCTCATTCAAATAAAAAGGCGCGGTCAATTCGACACCGATTCTGCAGTCGAGAATTTCAAGTTTGCGACGATTGACTTTTGTCAACTTTCTCAACTCAAGACAGCAATCTAAAAATAATCCGAGGAATGGGGATTTTCCCGATTTTAAGCAAACTCGAAATCTTTATATAAAATTAACGCAATTCGCCACTTTCCACATTCTCTCCCGCATTGACTTATTTATTAAATAATACTAATGTTCAACTCAAATGAATATTCCTGCGAATATCAAAAATCAACCTATCAGGGAAGTATTGTGAAAATTCAGACCCAGACAATCGGCTCACAGAGTCCTACATTTTTTCGAGTGAATTCGATCCGAACATTAAGATCATTTTGGATGTACATAGCGAAAGGAATACGAGGATATCTCCTGCTCACGTTCTCAATTTATAAGAAGTTAAACAAATATTTTATAAATAATATGGGTGTAAGGTCGATCCGTCTCTTTAGCGCCGTTTTATTGATGGGATCATCGTCGGTTTTTGCACAGGCGGAGAAGAAACCTGCGCCCGATACGACTACAGTAATACCGGCTATCAAAGATGCAGAGCCGATAGAAAGCAAATGGTATGATAAGGTGGAGTTTTCCGGATTTGTGGACGTTTATTATATGTATAACAATAACCCGTTACAGGGAAATTCCGTTGATACTACCCGTGCATTCGAGACTAGTAATAAAAACTTCGCAATCAATGCTGTTTCATTGGTGACTCATAAAACTGCGGAGAAATCTTCTCCTTGGGGATTCAGAGTCGATTTCCAAAACGGGCAAAACAACGCATTTCAAGAGACGCCTTACACGACATCCAATCAAATCTACAACATGAATATGTTGAAACAAGCCTATGTAAGTTTCTACTTTCCTGTCTTGAAAGGGATGACCTTGGATGTCGGAAAGATGGCGACGCATATAGGTTATGAACTTCTTGAATCGATGAACAATCCCAATTATTCGATCGGGGCAATCTTCCAGAATACGATTCCCTTCATTCATACGGGAGCGCGATTAACGACGCAAATTAATGACAACTGGTCCGGAACGGTATACCTTTATAATAGCGGACAAGGAACCGGTTATCTCGCACCTACCAGCGCGACTCTAACCGACACTACTCATAGTCCGTACGTCGAAGCTTATACCCAACACAAATCGATCGGAACTCAGATAAAAGGTCAATTGATTGAAAACAAGCTCGCAATTATATGGAACACGATTTACTCGCAAGACTTTCCTAACGGAAGAATGGACGCGACCAACTCACTCCTTGCAAATTACGCGAATACGGGAAACATCAACATTCCCGCAGATCCGGCGATTACACCTAGCCCAATCGCTCCCACCGCACCTCGCGCAAAATATAGTAAAGACTATTGGGCAATGAGTCATACTGTACTTTCAATTACTCCTACTGACCGAATTCAAATCGATTTGGATTATACCTGGAGTCAGAAAGCGGGTATCGATGCCAATGCAGGACTAAATCAGCAAAGATATAATCCGAATAACACGATTACTGCAACTAATATTGCGTTGGGTTATGTGACGCCGGAAAACGTAAAAAGCATCTATAAGGCTTATGGCATATTCTCCAAATTTAAAATCAACGAAACATGGGGAGTCAATATACGTTATGAGTATCTGGACGATAAGCTCAATAACGGAGCATTAAATACGTTCGCTCCCAATGCCTTCGGAACTAACGGCATCAATAACTATATTAGTAGTTATCAGCTAGCGAATGATACTGCCGTTGCCAATGCCATCCTCTCCGCTAATCCCCGATTGAATGCGCTCTTAAGCAGTGCTAACGGATTGCAGGCCATCGGTGCTCAGGGTTATACTTCCGCAGCTAGCTGGGTCATGGCCCAATTGAACCCGACTAACTATAAACATTATAACGGAGCGAATAATTACGGGCAATACAGAACTTTTACGGTCACACCGGTTTGGAACTTTACCGAAAATCTCTTAATAAAACTGGATATCCGACGCGACTGGTCTTTAGGTAAACAATTTGTAGATGCCCAAGGCCATAGAAGAAGCGACCAAATAGGATTTACATTAGGAGTTGTTGCTAAGTTCTAAACTCGGCACTTTCACATAGAATTAAAAAGATTTAAATCGGTAGGCCGAGATGGGCGTTACAAATAGAAAGCTCAATCGGCCGTCAGTATTCGAGGATAGGAATTCTCGGAAAACCCGGGAGAATTAAAGGTCAAGGAATTACAAGCATTCGTAAATTCAGGTAATGCGTGTTTTTCCGCATGAAGAGCGGAGTCCAAATCTCCAAGCATCTGATAGATAACGATCGCTTCACGGACATTCATTTTTGCGTTGCAGAACCTACCTAATCGAAATTCGGAGATCGACTTGAGATAGAGCAATAGCGCATAAATCCCGGTATGCTTTTCTCCGATCCTGGAAAGTATTTCGAGAGCTTGATCGTAATACTTAATTGCCCTATCGTATTTCTTAATCTTTTGTTCTAGACTGCCCAACGCCATGTATTTTTTAGCAAGCTCCAGATCGGTTCCGGGAATATATTCATAGAATATTTCGCTACCTTTTGAAGCTTCCAACTCCGCTTCTGCATATAAATCTATATAGGCGATCATGCAAAATGTGAACAGTAAAATGAACCTCATAACTCCTTCTCGCAGTTTATGCGTCTCGAAAGGATCGGACGCATACTAGTTAAAATATACTTTAACGGAAAAAGAAAGTATATTTGATTTCACGTAAGTAAACCCGATTTTAGCGTAAAGATTTCGTTAAGATCGGATATTGCCGATTATGTAACGAGATTCTTCATTTTATTTTTAGGGATATCTGCCCTATTTGACGCCAGTAATTCATGAGAAAAATCACCCTACGCGGGTTAACAATCGGCTTCCTGCCGAATTCGTGATCATAAAAATTTAACCCAATCGTAAATCATTGATAAACAATAACCGAAAAAAGGGAATTTATTCATGCATATCATGCGAGACATACATAAAAGCAGTTATAGAAAGAGGAACGTTGTAATTCGAATCCTAATTTCATTCCTTTTTATAATATTGCCTAACCAACTAATTGCGAAAGGACTACAAATGAATGAAGAAAAGGAATTACTAAGTCGGTGTGAAGAAAAATTCAATTTTAAACAAACTGAAGAAGCTCTTTCGCTCTGTAGCAAGGCCATAATTATTGATCCGACCGACGAAAATGCCTATAATCTCCGAGGCTGGGTTAAAGTTTATAAAAATCAATTTCCCGAAGCTGTCCTCGACTTTTCTTCTGCGATCAAAATAAATTCGAAGAATTGGAACTCCTTCTTTAGACGAAGTTATGCTTATTACTCTCTGGGAGAATATGAAAAATCTCTTTTAGATATTAATAGTTCGATCCAACTCAATCCGAATCACTTTGATTCCTATTTCTTAAGATCGATGATTTACGAATCTCAAAAAAAATATTCGGACGCATTGGCAGATATCAACGCTTGTTTATATAAAGATGCGAATTCCGACGAAGCGCTTATCCAAAGAGGACGTCTTTACCTTAAATTCAATAGATCTGCTGATGCATTGAAAGACTTTGATAGAGTGATAACATTCATAAACCCCAAAAATCCAATAGCCTTCTATTATAGAGGGTTAATTCGAGCATCGTATAAGCAACCGCAACTTACCGAACAGGCTTGCGACGATTTCAGGCAAGCCGTCAAATTAGGAAATGAAGGAGCACAAAACGCGATACTGGAATATTGCTCATATAATCCGAACTATTAATCATTCTTAACATTTTATAAGCCTACGATAGAATTTTCACTTCAACAATTTCGAGCGTGCCGTCTATTGTAAATCCCGTGCTCGCACGATTTATTGATCGAAAGTATTGCAAACGCAGCCTGGCCGAGTTACCGACCGAAACCGGTCTTTTGTGATTAATTCGCGCCGAAGATAGAGTTAAATATCGATCGCTTTTATTAAATCTCTCTGTCGCTATTTTTTCTTTTTGAGTGATTAAGAGAATATAAAATTCTTAATGGTATTTAAGAACCTCTCGTAAAACGAAAACAGCAGGGTTATTACAGTGGAAAACGTCAATTGGGATGAAATCGAACTCATAGTATTATTGATTCGCTCTGGAAGAGTCTCCGCCCTACTCCTGGAAAAAGAATTAAATCTAATGAACCTGTCCGTTCCGCAGGCAAGCATCATCGCCAGTATCTATAAATGGGGGGATATGAGTGCAACGGATCTTTGTAAGCTAACAATGAGAGACAAAGCAAATTTAAGCGCACTCCTAAAAAAGCTTGAGAAAAGCGGACATATTCGGACCGAAAAAAATTCGAAGGACGGGAGACGATCGAATTTAACGCTTACGCAAAAAGGTAGAAAAGATGCGCAAAAAGTCAAAAAGATACAGGAAAACGTTTCCAAATATATAGAGACCAAGTCCGAGCATATTTCGAATATCCGCAAATTCCTAAAATCCGTGATATTAGAATCCGAAGAAAATTAAGAAAAGACTTGCAAAATACTGACAAGATTATGAGCATTAAATAGTTAGTATGCGAACTAACTATTTAATGCTCAGAGAGCAATAAAACATAATCTAAAAAACGGCAGGAATTTTGCAATGGCAGATCTTTTATCATCGACTTCGGATATGGATAAAGCGGAACTACAATCTTTAGTTGCGAAGTTTGTAAAAGGAGGAGACGAGCAAAACGTGGAAATTCTCGATGATGTCCTTCATCCGGATTATCGAATCACGTTTGCATTTCCGGGGGAAACGAAAGTCACGATTTTGAACCGCGAGGTTTATTTACAAATGCTTCGCGACAAGAAATTAGGAGGACGGAAACGGGATACTACGATCGAAGACATTTCGATTCGAGGAAATGTAGCCGTTGTTCGTGCTAAACTTCAAAGTCCGGTCATGAGATTTAATATCTTCTTTTCGTTTATCAATACTGGTTCGGGCTGGAAGTTAATATCCGATCTACCGTTTGCCGAAATGATAGGATGAAATTTATCTCGCGTAAAATTTGAGGAAATCCGCAGATAGCAAATCCAAGCGGCGATGAAATAGAAAGATTTGGGATAGGCTTCGGGTGAAAACGCTTATTGAATATGCATTGCCGCATTCGAAAGTAAAAAAAAGACGTTTATTCGAAATCTCAGCTTAATCGATTTTCGTTAAGAATATCCGAACTCGGTTTTTCATATCAAGACTGAGGAGTCCTTATATTTAGCTGTATAGTCGGCTAGATCCGTTCGATTTAATAGAATTAATATCAGACTCGTTCAAGATATAGCATTGGATCGCTCGGAAACAAGTAAAAATCGAAACAACCCGTCGATCCATTGAATTACGATGACTCCATTTATTACCTGAGATCATTGCAAATCCTCGTTTCGAAATCAAAGATCCATAAAAAAGATCTTGAAAATTAGTCGGAGGAAAGGATTAATGCTTCTCCGAACATTATATTTTTCATTTATTAAAATATAATAGATGGGTTTATGAAAAAAATAATTAAACTACTAAGCTTTTCCTTAATATTCAACTTGCTTTTCGCCTGCAATAAAGTTCCGGTTTCCGCCGCAATTGCATTTGCACCCGAGGTCCCGCCTCCTTTAAATCGAAACGTTTCGGATGTAATCGTAAAATTAGAAACTAAGGAAGTAGTTAAACAACTAGCTCCGGGAGTTGATTACACATTCTGGACATTCGGGGGGAATGTCCCTGGCCCTTTCATTCGTTTGAAGGAAGGGGACAATGTGGAATTTCATCTCAGTAACCATCCATCGAGTAAGATGCCCCATAATATCGATCTGCATGCCGTCATGGGCCCGGGAGGAGGCGCCGGCGCTTCCTTTACAGCACCGGGGCGCACAAGCATTTTTAAATTCAAAGCATTAAGAGCCGGTCTATACGTTTATCACTGCGCCACTGCTCCAGTAGGAATGCATATCGCAAACGGAATGTACGGATTGGTTTTCGTGGAACCTTCGGATGGATTGCCAAAGGTCGATAAAGAATATTATATTATGCAAAGTGAATTCTATACGAAAGGTAAGACGGGCGAAAGAGGTTTGCAGCCCTTCGATATGGAAAAGGCATTAAAAGAGCAACCGGAATATATCGTATTTAATGGGAGCGTGGGCGCTAATATCGACGATAGGGCGATCAAAGTTCGAAAAGGAGAAAAAGTAAGATTGTTCGTAGGAAACGCCGGACCGAATTTAGTATCGTCGTTTCATATAATTGGACAAATTTTTGATTCGGTTTTTCCCGAAGCCTCGATGGGAAGTTCTACAAAGAACATTCAAACGACTCTTATTCCGGCAGGCGGAGCTTCCATCGTAGAGTTCGAAGCAAAAGTTCCGGGAACTTATATTTTAGTCGATCATTCCATTTTCAGAGCTTTTAATAAAGGAGCATTAGCACATTTAAAAGTGGAAGGCGATACGGAAGAACAAATTTTTTCCGGCAAAATATCCGATCTCGTCTATCTACCCGAAGGAGGTGCCGTCCAAAGTATGGGTGACGTTCAGAAACCCGCTTTAGTCACCCTAAAGCAAAAGATGGAGCAAGGTAAAAACGTTTTCGAACATAACTGCGCGGCCTGCCATCAAATCAATGCGAAAGGAATCCCGGGAGTCTTTCCTCCTTTAGAGAATTCAGATTTCCTCAACGCCGACAAATCAAGAGCCGCTAGAATTGTTAAAAAAGGGTTTTCGGGTCAAATCAAAGTAAACGGAGAGACCTATAACGGAACAATGCCCGCTTTAGGTTTAAGCGACGAAGACATAGCAAGCGTTCTCACATATCTATTCAATTCGTTTAATAATAAAGGCGGAGCAATCACACCTGAAGAAGTGTCTAGAATCAAGTAATCGGATGCGCAGCCTCAGTGTAATCGGAATAGTACTATTTTGCAGTCTATCGATCCAAGCTAGGGATGATAAAATGGTCAAAATCTCCGCAGGTTTTTTTCTTCCGTTTTTGACGTCCGAAAAGGAAAAGCCGATTTTAGTTAAAGAATTTTTAATGGATTCCGATTCGGTAACCAACGCGGAGTTCGCCGAATTCTTAGAGAAAAACCCAGCTTGGAAGAAAGGTTCAGCAAAATCTTCCTTCGTCGACGACATGTATTTAAACGACTTTGAAGAAAAAAGAATTAAATACCCCGGATATTCCGTGGTAAATATTAGCTGGTTTGCCGCTAGAGCATACTGCAACTGGAAAGGGAAAAGACTTCCTACAACATCCGAATGGGAGAGAATCGCCCAGTCAGAATTAAACGATAAATCTAAGCAACAGATTCTAAAGAAAATTTTAGACTGGTATGCCGAGCCCGCGAAAACCGTCGATTCAAAGTCCTTTAAAAGTTACACTGACCGTTATGGAGTCCGGGATCTGTTCGGAAATGTATGGGAATGGGTAGAGGATTTTAATTCATTTTCAAGCAGCATCTTTTCCGATCGAGAAGGCGCCGCGAGAGGATCCTTTTGCGCGAGCGGAACCGCAACCGTAAAGGACAAGACGGATTATGCAAGTTTTATGAGATACGCGTATCGTAATTCATTAAAAGCTAAATACTCGGCGTCGAATCTTGGATTTCGTTGCGCAAAAAATATAGAACCATGAAACGCACTATTATAATTCTTTTATATTTCCTCGTTTTCCTAAAATGTTCTCAAAAGCGGGAATTAGGGCCGGTAATCGGATCGCTAACGGATCTGAACTCCGTCTGGGAAACCGATCAAGGAAAGAGCGTTACATTTCATAAATTTATCGGAGAAAAATTCATTTTAAGCGTTTTTTATACTTCATGCAAGACCGTATGCCCGTTGGTTGTCCGAAATCTAAAAGAAATGGATCAAAATCGAACGTTTCTAAATGAAAAGATCGTTCTGGTGGACATCGACGCGAAAGACAAAACGACTGATTTAGAGAATTTTCGGAAAAGGGAGGAATTAAACGATCGCTGGATTTTAATTCACGGCAAAGAGCCTGATATCCGCGAGTTAGCAGCCGTTCTGGATATAAATTATAGATCAAACGGATCCGAAATCGAACATACAATCGGTAAATTCGAGGTATCCGAAGACGGACAAATTAGAAAAATCATCGAAAAGAAACCGGTCCTAGAATAACTAATATCGATTACTATCCAAAGTTTCGATTACGCCTGGAATTCCTCCACCTTTCTTTGCAATGAGGTACTTAACTCTTTACATTCTTTAGTTTGATCGGCAGACGCTGAAGCCTGTTGCGAAATAAAGGAATTAAAAGACTGTATTTTATCTAACAATATTCTTATTTCTCCCAATCCTTTCTTTTCTTCCTCCGTTGCATTCCGAATTACTTCCGCAATTTGATCCACTTTTCCGTGTGCGGAAGAAACCGTGTTTATTGCTTCGGATTGAATGCCTAAAATGGAGACGAACTTATTTAAACTTTCCCGGACAGAGTCGACATCGGATAAAATTAAGGAGATCGTTTTGGTTCCGGTTTGGACAATTTCAGTGTTTTTAGACATTTCCTCTGTTCCATTCTTAACCAGGCGAAAAATTTCTTTGATCGTTCTTCCGGTTTGATCGGCTAACTTTGAAATTTCATCCGCCACCACTGCAAAACCTCTTCCGTGTTCTCCCGCTCTCGCAGCCTCAATTGATGCGTTTAACGCCAATAGATTTACTTTATCTGCGATATCGGTGATTGTGCCTAATTTTGCAGCCGTCTCCGACGAGCTGGTTTCGATTCTCTCGATAGACTTTTCGATGGCCTGTAAACTTTTTTCGGATTCTCTGGCATGGTTCCAGGTAGTTTCAAATAAATTCTTAGTGGAAAGCAACTGGTCTTTCATTTTACCGAAGCTTTCTTCGAGATTTTGGAAAGAGGAGCCGAGGGCCTGAGTCGCTTGAATTTGAGTAAGCGCAGATGCGGAAATGTTCATTATAGAATCTGAAATTTCGTTCACGCCTGAATTGATTTCCGACAAACTATTTGCCTGATCCGTCGTTTTTTCTGCAACGAAACCGGAACTGATTACCAAATTTTCTAGAATTTGGTTAACGGATTGCGATCTATCTCGGACCTCGGCTTGAATTGAATGATTGCTTTTTCTTAAATCACTTAGAGCTAATAGACTTTCGGCTTGGTTCATGAATTCCTTTTTGAACCGAACAGCGTAGTAGATCAAAATACCAGTTTCAAATATCACAAATATTGCATGAGTAAAAACTATATCCCAACCATATCCGTAATTGAAGATTACGAGGGGAATATCGAAAATTTTCGCATTAATACTCTGACAGTAGGAAAGTAGTCCATGATGCACGGCGATGTACAGTGCACCGGGCAAAAGCGCTTTCCAATCCCTATAGAGCAGTAGAAAAGCGAGTGCTCCGAAAATATGAAAATGCATTTCTATACTTCCGTATTGCGATTGTATCAGAACCGCCGACCAAAGCATGATTAGGACCGAATTTAGCAGCCGCAGTAGATAATGCCCTCGCAATAGTAGAAAGCCGATAGTCGCAGATACGGTAATGACTATTGAAGAAACCGCTACAAATTTCCAAGATCCAAACTTTATGGAAAATAAGAATACGACAGGTATATGAGCTAATAGTAATATATAGAAAAAACGATCAACTTTCTTAATTTCGCGGTCGAATTGAGTTTGCGCGATTAAATAGAAAGTGCTACTGTCGGATGATTGCATATTTCGCCTCGGATGGTATTATTTTAGTGACGCTAGTTTTTTAAATTCGGAACTAAATGTATTACTTTGCGAAAAATTCGGAAAAAGACTTTTTATCTTCGCTTCTTCGTTAACCCAGAACATGACGTCTAGATGTTCTATTTCGAAAGTGGTCGGATTCCTAATGATTCGATTTCCAAAGACACTTGCTAACTGAAATGACTTCTCGGAAGTATCCGGCTTTAAAATTCGTATTCTTCGCGGTGGAGTATCCGGAAAGTAATTCCGCCAACTATCCAGAGATTCATTTTCTGGATCCAGGCTGATTAAGACGATTTGCAAAGATTCGCTTTTGGATTCGTTCAGAATTTTTTTGAATTTCGAAACAGCGCCGTGGCAAACCGACTTACAATTTAGATAACCGAAATATACGAAACTCTGTTTTCCAAAAAAGATAGAATTCTCGCGGGTTTTCGGTTGGCTCTGATTTTCAAAGAAAATAGGGTCTAAAACCACTTCTCGATCAAAATGAGAATAGGAAGAAAAAGAATAAATGTGAAAGGCGATTAACGGAATGATTGAACCGATTATTCCCAAAGTCAATTTCGTAATCTCTAATTTCCCTACTTTTTCTTCCGGCTTCAAACTAGAATTCCTTTCTAAAATCTTATAGACGAAATTCTTTTCCTCAAAGCAAAATATTTCCTGAAAATTATAAAAATGAAATAAATCAAAATCTGTCAAATATATGTGATGAAACGGATCAATTCTCCAGAATTGTCACAATTTTGAGCCAACCGCCGTTTATCGCTTCTGCGAAGAATACTAAGTCGATTATCTTCCGCTTCACAATCTGTAATTAACCGGACCCTTTGACCAGAACTTAGTCAAAAATTGTCAGGCAGCATGTGCCGTTTCATCTCGAACGCCTCTGAACGGTTTTTCCTCGGAAGTGAATACTGCTTTAATCAATCGAATACTCGAATCAGTTTAATGTAGCAATTGAAACACGCCTTTCCATCTTTTGGGAGCAATGTTCCGATCCTAAAGACTTATCGAACGATAAAGGAAATTACGGGTCGCCTTGAATCTGAAATGAGCAATTCATAAACTGAAAATTTTGAAATATAGAAAAGACCACCTTTGAGAGTGATCCCTCGATCTTCTCATTATTCGGAGAAAATCGATATTTACTTAAAAATATCCGTGTTCGATTTTTCGGATCTCTCGAACACAAAATACACATTATTTTAGTCTAATGTAGATCGTCTTTAAAAATACCTTTGCACAAAACCGATATCCACGGAATCCGCCATCCGATGTCCATATTCCACAAAATGATCGATATATTCAACTTTATCCAGCTCGTTTTCATTATCGTGAAGTATAGTATCAAATCTATGAAAGCGCAGGTTCTCGTTCAGTTTTGCTAAATACTGTGCGGCAAGTACTTGATCAATCGTTGATTCGGCCCGAGCTTGAAATGGGTATTTAAATATTTGGCCTAAGAAATCGGTTTTGGATGCTTCCGAGTAGCTTACTAAAGTGTCCTTATTTCCGGTCCCAAGAGATAAAATGACAGTTCCCTCTTCATACCAGCGATTCGCCAAAATCTCCGTAAGAATGTAATGAATAGTATTGTTGTTGATACCTTGTCCACCGTCTTGAAATACTCCTCCCTCGACTCTTTTGCTAGAACCGTCGGGAAGAAAATCCGTCCATTGAAAATTGGGAACATTGATTTTTCCAAAATAATAGGCAGCAGAGAGAGCCGACCATGAAATTACTTCATAGAGCGAATGAGTACCATCATACGTATCCCAGGACTTTAAGAAATGAGTTCTTTGAGAACAAAGATTAAATGAAGTGGCCATAAAGCGAGTCTTCAAGTCCTTCATAAATAATGTTTCCAAAGGTTTGCCGTCGAAGGTTTTTGTGCTTTTGATTTGCTCGATAAATGGATTTCGATCGTACTTTCCTCTAAGCCAGTTTCCCGGATTCCATCGGGTTCTAGGAGAGAACAAGTCAGCTCCCTTTTTAATATATAGATCTGCAATCGCTTGCGCTGGAACTCCTGCTGCGATAGCACCTCCGATAATCGCTCCGGTAGAAGAGCCTGTTATGAGGTCGAATGATTCGGACAACGTAGCCTGCTTCACTTCTTTAAGGAGAGCCTCTAGTTTTACGAGGACCAAAGCAGGCATGATACCTAATATTCCGCCACCATCAATTTGTAATATTCGTTTCATATAATACCTTAAGTTTCTTAGAGTCGAAGTTGGTGTGAATTACGTCTTTCAAATCAAAGTCGCCAAGACGGTCATTTCTCTACATATTTACGTTTCTTGCAATGAAGAAAAATACCTAGGTCTATATAAAAATATAACGACGAAAATTTTCTCTCTTGCAGTGATCGGAGTTATCGATTACTATTCTCGGATTTTTAAAAATACGAACAGGTTAAGAAAGAATACTAATCGGAACTTTTCTCCTACAAGATTTCGTAATATATTTAAAGATTTCTTCTTTAATCAACTGAAATCTACTATTGCGGAGATCTTTAACGGAAGGTTATTAGGATTCTAAAGAGCTAATACTAAAAATTACGCTGGAAGAATAATTTCGTTAAATGCAGAAGCTGGTAACATTGAGGAACCCCAGGACTCGAATGTCCCGCCTTGCAGCATTGCCTTCGCTAAACTTTGGACATCCGACGCGTAGCTCGCTGCCGATTGGAAGGCTAGATCGTTCTTCGCGTTTTGTGCATTCAGCGAGTTGATTTGCGTGTTTAGGGTATTGATTGCTGTATTATACGATTTATGAAACGAATCTTCGTTCGTTCGATTCTCTGTAAGAACCGAGTTCGCATCCCAGTTTTGGAATAGATTTCCTCCGCTCGCTATCTTGATCGTCGACGGAGCTCCTATATAAACGTTTTGGTTCGTTTTCGTCGCTTCGTAGTCGCTTGAGTTCGTTGCATCTCCGCCTGCTTTTAATTTGGCGTGGCCGTCTTCGATTGCTGTCGTATACGTTATATTCCCGTAGCTATCCACAACCGCGTTCTTACCAAGTGACGAGGCTATCTGGTTTACCGCGTTTTGTTTCGTTGTTATTGCTTGGTCGTTCAGCCGGCTCTCTAACGCTACGTTGCCTGCTCCAATCAACGATTGCTGGAATATTATTGTAATTAGGAGGGTTAGGGCCGCGCCCTTTGGGCCGGGCTGCTTCGGGTTCGGGCAGTCGCCCTCATCCAACACGCTCTCTTTTGTTAGCTTACCTTTCATTTATCTATCCGTGTTGGACAAAGCCCTGCGCATCCCTCGCGGGGGGAGTAGTATGAAATTCCTATTATTCCAATTTCTCATAATATCCTGCGCAATCACAACCAATGCCTTTATAATAAGCTTTATTTCCTTCAATTCTATAAATTGATTCTATAATTGGAAAGGAGAACATATGTTTTTTTTCATTTTCGGATTTAGTCGGATCATCGATTTCCACAATCCGATACATGTATGTACACCTTCCAACGATTTGAAATATTGCCTTTATTTTATATGATTCCGACTTTTCATCATAAAGAAAACTAAAGGAACCATTGTTTATCAATATTGTCGAATCAGCTCTATTCTGTACGAAAGATTTAAACTTACCTTTGTAAAAGTTAAAGCATTCTTTATCACTTGGCAAACGAATATTCTCTTGTGAAGCTTTTATCGGACCAATCACTACCAATAATATTAAAATAATATACTGAATTTTCATAACTTAGTCATTCCTGGATTTGCATAATCCCACTCAGCTCCAGTTTATTACCTAAACGAATCGAAACTTTAACCCTCTACCAGGGCCTTCGACCTACGTTATTTTCTTTCGCACGCTTTATTATTTTGCCAGTTTTTAAGTCTATCGTCACGTAAGAACCGTCCATTTTAAATAAATCTGTTCCATCATTCTGAATGCTGACATAAGGATTATTTTCATCCGCCTCTAAATCCGGCTCAATGCGCCAGATTTCTTCGCCAGATTTATTAATAGCCAATACATTTAAATCTATTTTACTATTTACATCATATTCAAGGAGAACAATAATCAATGTATTAGTCTTCACTATTCCTTCGATCGGTCGAGGAAACTCCTTAATAACTTTTCGACCAATTAATACCTTGTTATTTTCAAAAGAGACCTTGCTCACTTGAGTCTTCTTGAATTTGTATAGCTACCTTTTTCGATTGGCTTTCAATTCTGTTGCGTTCGATATTGATACCAATTACTTCGGATAATTAGCTTAAAAATAAGGTCAATGATGTTCACTCCTCATTTCGCTTAATATATTTAATAAATTATACATTTTATTTGTAAAGTCTGGTTCATCAACGTGAGCTCCCAAAGTATCTGCAATTCCTTTCGACTCTTGATCAATCCAATTCAATGAATCAATATCATTCTCCATTATCGCCAACTTAATCCGATTAAGGACCATTAAATCTCTAAGAAAACCCTTTTCTGAGTAGGATGCTTTATACTCATTTATTTTTTGATTAATATAATTGTAAAGATCTAAGGCTTCCTTTAATTTTTGGTCATTAACTATTTTTGTTTTTTTGGCCATGTCATCGGTTCCTTTTTAATCCATTCTTTTGGTACGACAGGAAAATAAATCTGCTCTTTCCCGCCGTAGTAATAAGTTTTCGGTACTTGCCCAGCAGCAGGTCCTCTGTAGCCAAAAACTCCTTCATCTTTTGGGATCGTAAACGATTCAATGATAGTCCCATCATTCCAATCTTTTTTTACGGCAGCTTCTCGACGCCACGTCGCTTTGCTGTCCGGTTTTTCTTTTACCCACCAGACCGACCTTGAATCAGGATCTCTTACTCCGTAGTAAGTTTCCCCCGGCATTCCGACAAATCGTTCAACTTTTCCATTTTTGAAATTCGGTATCTCTTTGTCCGGTAATGGCACTTGACCGTGAATCGTTTTAAGAGTTGTGGGAGAAGGAATGTCAAAACCTACTTTTCCTTTTTCTCCTGTAGAGGCAGATATTCGGAACTTATTAATGTCGCCTTCATTTATTGGATCAAGCCCAAGTTTCCTCATTTGTGCAGCTTCGTCAGGGGTTACGGAAGTATCTCGCGGAGTAGACGGTTCTCCTAATGCACTCTTAACTAATTCGTGTAACCCGGCTATGCCAGAAGCGGCAGCACTGCCGATAGCGGACCAGAGACCAAAACCTCCTCCTCCACCGGATCCACTTCCGCCGTGCAAAAGTTCAGTCTTGTCCGGTAATCCCGAAACAGAACAGCCCCCCTTATTATGAACCAGTACCCCGTCTTTACCTACGAAATACGTGTGATTCTCTTCTACTTCAAAGTTATATACCTTCGTCTTCTCGTAGACTTCTTCTATCTTAGAAATCCCAACCGTTCCACGAATCTCGTCCTTCCAAGTCGCTGAGTTGGAATTCGTGGACTGGCTTCCGATCGATGCAAGAGAAGCTCCAATCTGTATTCCTGAACTTCTCTCAATACGAGACGAGTTCCGTATACTCGCAACCGTGACCGATCTTTCTTCCGGCTGAATGTTTCGAACTTCTGTAAATCCCTTACCTCGAATAAAGAAAGGGTGGTTCCAAGTTGTATTGATTACGTTTCCGTTAGTATAAGTGATTCTATGAACGATAGGCGTTTCATTCGAGAAGAGTCGAGATACCTTCTTATACGATAACTCTCCCGTTTTAGGATCTAACGATAATACTAAATCCCCAATCTCGATTTTCTCGATAGGCTTTAAGCCTTCTTTAGTCCGAATGAGTGTCCCTGCCGTAAAACAAGTCCGCTGGACATACTTTCCATTCTTATCTATAAACCCATTGCTATCACTCGCACCTAAACCCGTACTACCAAGAAAGCTACCCACTACATCCTGAGTCGTTCTTCCCAACCAAGTAGATGCAGAGCTAGGATCGGTTAGAAACTCTCCCGCTTTAGCAAGAGTCGCCAAGACTCCATGCTGATCTGCTGCACTCGCATTCTCATTGTTTAAGATCTCTTTCTGAGGTTCATTCCCCGTTTCTGCTATGGCATTTCTACCGGCCTCTAACTCTGCACGTCCGGCAGTTAAATTCTCGTCAGCCTTACCCATCGCAAGGTTCTGGTTCAGATCACTATTAAAGTTATCGTTCACACTCAGGTTACCGAAACTACTAGGATTGTGCACGTTCCCCGTCGCTGACACTACGGTAGCGTTTCTATACGTGGCGGCTACTGTCGTATTTCCCTTACCATCTATCGTTACGGAACCACCTACTCCGCTAGATTCATCCGATTCCTGGATTGTTAAGCTAGGTCCGCTATGCTGGCCTAGATTCACCATCGCTCCGGTATTCTGGCCAGGTGTTAGATTCACACTACCGCTAAACCCTGATTGCGGGTTATAGCTTACATTGCCATACGTCCCGCCTATATTAAAGCTACTGCTTCCATGTTGCGAAAAACTGACTCCTGCATTCAGAGACGATGATCCTAATCCTACACTTCCTCCGAATCCTCCCGAGTAGCTATACGATACGCTTACGTTCACTCCGAACTGTCTCGCATACCCCGTTGCTGCCCCACTCGCCGCTCCTACAAGCGCTCCTTCCATTCCTCCGTTCTGGTAGCCTTGTACTGCTTGCAATGCTGCCTGCCCTACTGCCATCATCTCCGGGCCTGCTATAAAAGACGCCGCTATACTTGCTACTGTCACGAGTCCTGACGTGATCTCCTGTGTTCTAGCCTTGGCTTTTGCTTTCTTGTCTGCCTGCTTCTTTTCAAACCAGCTTACGAGTTGGCTTGCCATGTCAGGGCTCATCCCGGTTGCATTTGCAATCGCTGTCGCCATTGCAGCATTCACTTTATCCTGGATCTGGCCTTTAGCCCAGGACTCGAATGTCCCGCCTTGCAGCATTGCCTTCGCTAAGCTTTGTACATCCGATGCATAGCTTGCTGCCGATTGGGCCGCTGCTTGGAAGGCTAGATCGTTCTTCGCGTTCTGTGCGTTCAGCGAGTTGATTTGCGTGTTTAAGGTTTTGATTGCTGTATTATACGATTTATGAAACGAATCTTCGTTCGTTCGATTCTCTGTAAGAACCGAGTTCGCATCCCAGTTTTGGAACAAATCTCCTGCACTCGCTATCTTGATCGTCGACGGAGCTCCTATATAAACGTTTTGGTTCGTTTTCGTCGCTTCGTAGTCGCTTGAGTTCGTTGCATCTCCGCCTGCTTTTAATTTGGCGTGGCCGTCTTCGAT
>NZ_AHMO02000009.1 GCF_000243715.2 Leptospira broomii serovar Hurstbridge str. 5399 | reverse complement strand
TTGTTCGTTCAGCCGGCTCTCTAACGCTACGTTACCTGCTCCAATCAACGATTGCTGGAATACGGTTATAATTAGGAGGGTTAGGGCCGCGCCCTTTGGGCCGGGCTGCTTCGGGTTCGGGCAGTCGCCCTCATCCAACACGATCTCTTTTGTTAGTTTAGCTCTCATTTATTTATCCCGTGTTGGACAAAGCCCTGCGCATCCCTCGCGGGGGGAGCCTAGTCTACCCGAAAGCCACCTTCCGAAGCATAATCATATTCTAATCGTTGAACCATAGGTATTATGCTACTTTTATCTTTCCAAAATTCGTCCAATTGATTTTTATCTAATTCTTTTCCGACCAAGTAGGTCCCGACAGAGCCATAAACTACTATCAAGTATTCTTTATCCTTAACTCTGGTAATTAAGAATTGCCTCTCCTCATCTTTATATATAATGTCTTCTAAATAATTCATACTAATATAATTTAGAGGAGCTAAATTGACCTTTTTTAAATTGGTCTATAACGATTTCGGGCGCACCGCCACTAGTATAGCCTCCCCATCTAAATTGGCTGTTTGCCCCAGGGCCAACACCCGCCGGAAGTCTAGCATTATGTAAAAGTGGATTATTTATATCGACTCTAACCAATTTATCACCAGGTTTAAAATCAGTACCTAATTTTTTGTTAAGTGTCGAGATATCTACCTGACCGCCTCGTGTTACCTGATCGATGGTTTCTCGAGTCGTCATAAATTGACCGTTTGGCCGACCGTATTTACCTGATTTATTGGCTTCGTAAAACGCTTTGTATTGCGACTCAGTCATTACGAACGACCCCCCGTCTCGAAACTTTCCAATATGTTCTGCAACACCTGGTCTTGTATCTTTTAACCAAGGGCTAGTTGTTGCATCACCTAACCCCTTAAATTTTTCACTATTTGCAGCCCCTGCTTTCCGTACTACGGCCCGTTCTTCCGCAGCCCCCGCTTTACCACCAAGTCCCCCTAGCTTTCCTCGAAGAGCGGTCAGACCACCGGCAACTAATAACATACCATCACCGATAAAATTACCCCATTTATATCCCGTGGAATAATCTTTCGAACAATCGGGACAGGTTGAATTGGCCGCTTTCTCTGCCCCCGGTTCTGTTACTAATTTATCATATAATGTCGAAGCTGCTCCTTTTGATAGTGGGGCTTCGAGTGGATGTGCGCTCACCGGACGACCAAATTCATCTGTGACTCTGAAATTATCTGGGGCGGCAATACTAGCGCCAGTTTCGATTAGGTGCTGAGGAGCATCCACCAATCTCGCTATACTTTTACCTACACCGGTAGCAAAGCCGCCAGCCATACATCCGCCAGAATTATGAACCAATACTCCGTCTTTACCTACGAAATACGTGTGATTCTCTTCTACTTCAAAGTTATATACCTTCGTCTTCTCATAAACTTCTTCTATCTTAGCAATACCAACCGTTCCACGAATCTCGTCTTTCCAAGTTGCTGAGTTAGAATTCGTAGATCGGCTTCCTAATGAAGCAAGGGAAGCCCCGATCTGGATACCTGAGCCTCTCTCTATCCTATACGAATTTCGGATACTCGCAACCGTGACCGATCTTTCTTCCGGCTGAATGTTTCGAACTTCCGTAAATCCTTTTCCTCGAATAAAGAAAGGGTGATTCCAAGTTGTATTGATTACGTTTCCGTTAGTATATGTG